>NZ_SMKP01000433.1:0-1055 GCF_004349015.1 Nonomuraea diastatica | reverse complement strand
CTCCAGCCGCGAGCCGCGGTGGGCCAGTTTGCGGTGCGAGCGGTCGATCTCCAGCCACTCCTCGGCGATCTTGACGATCGCCTCGCGCTCCCACGGCAGCAGCGCGTGCAGCGCGATCTCGGGGCCGGGCTTGGCGTCGTCCAGGCGGCCGAGCACGGCGCGGGCCTGCCAGCGCAGCACCCGCACGTGATCCAGCCCCAGCGTGGCTGCCGCCTGCCGGGTCGACCAGCCGCCCTGGCGCGCCGCGAAGCCGGCGAGCTCCAGGAGACCGGCCTTGACGCTCGCGTCGACTCGCGGCGCAACCAGGCCGGCTGTCAGTCCCAAGGCGATTTTCCCTGGTGCAGGTGCAAGGCAATGGCCTGCTCGGTCACCATCGCGCGCAGCCGCTCGATCTCCCTGCGGGCCGCCTCCCGCTCCACCGCTTCCGGGCTCTTGCCGGGCCACCCGACGGTGGAGGTTCCGGCCAGCGCATCCAGGGCACCCTGCTTGGCGCTCTTGCAGATCGCGTTCACGGTCATCCGGTTCACGCCGTACTTCTCGGCCGCCTGACCCTGGGTCGACTGCCCGGTCAGCACCTCAACGAACACCTGGCACTTCATCGAGGGCGCCAGCCGCGTACGCTTACCCGCCTGGCTCGCCTGCGTCTGGGACGGCTTGGGGTCCTTATGTGGTCCTGCCACCTGCTCCAACCTCTTCCACGGGATGATCAAACTACCCGCGGCTGATAGGTGTTTCGGACCGGAACTGGTTCATGAACTCTGACGCGGAAGGGCCCTGAACGGTGATCACGTGACTGGTTCGACACCGTCACGATCACCGTTCAGGAGCGCACCCCACCCCACGACACACCGGCAAGCACACCAGAACGTGGGGGTCCAAAACTGGCCACCAGCGGTGACCTCAACCCGGCCACCTGCGGCTACTTTTGCGGCTCTGGCACAAAGATCGTGATGCCGTGACGGCGCGTGATTGTGATCGCGATTCCGTCACTGGCCGCCTATGAGGACGGCCGCATCGTGAAGATCAGGTTCGACCAAGAATCCGATCATCACGAG
>NZ_SMKP01000432.1:0-1061 GCF_004349015.1 Nonomuraea diastatica | reverse complement strand
ATCTCGCGGCCCGGGTGCGGCTCTTTTCGCAGGAAGTAGGGATAGGAATGGAGCCTATCGCTGGAGCCACACTGCGTGGGCGTGTTGGGTGTCCTGGTATTCGCGGATCTCGCGAATCCTTCCTTCTGAGATGCGCATGGCGACGTGGTATTCATTGTGGTAGATCCGGCCGTTGTCCAGCTCGCCATCGGATTCGGCTTCCGGATTATTCGCCGATACAGCGGACGATCACGTGGATCTACTGACACTGAACGAAATTAACGATATTCGTTCAATCCGTCAACAGATCAACAGGTACCCTCATCGCCTCCCTGGCCACGCTGCCGGCCAAGAACGCCAGGGGTGGCGTAGGTCCCCGGTGACCGGGCTGAGCGCCACCGAGGTGCTGCTGGTCGCGCACTCGTCGCCGCAGAAGGCTGGGAGGGTGGAGGTGTACGACTCCGCACGCGGCATGGCACGCGTCCTGGCCGACGTGCCGTCGCCCAGGCCGGGATACGCACTGCAGAAGGTGGCGGTGGGCGACAAGCACATCGTCTGGTTCGGCGCGACACCTAACTCGACGACGAGGCTCGGCCCGACTGTTCCGCAACCGTGATCCACATCGCTATGATCGACCTCATGAGCCGCCGCCTCACCGGCGAGAACGCGTGGCACCCGAACCGGCGGCCTGGACCAGGCAAGGCGCCCTGATCGCTTGCCGAGCACCTTCCCGCACCGGGCAGTGTTCGC
This sequence comes from Nonomuraea diastatica, assembly GCF_004349015.1. Taxonomy (NCBI): domain Bacteria; kingdom Bacillati; phylum Actinomycetota; class Actinomycetes; order Streptosporangiales; family Streptosporangiaceae; genus Nonomuraea; species Nonomuraea diastatica. The sequence continues at coordinate 332 of NZ_SMKP01000432.1, read as the reverse complement.
GGCGTGTGCGGCATCGAGCGAGCCGCGCACCGCGGCCTCGGCCACCGTGAGCCTTGCCAGACCATGGGAGTGCCGGCCGCCAGGCAAGCTGAGTGCCGCGTCGGCCGGACAGTCGTACCGGGCCCGGGCCGCGCGCAAGGCGCAGATCGGGTGACATTACCGTCCCTAGATCGTGGTCAGGGAGCCGATGATGGCCAGTCGCCGCTAGCCCTGCTCGCATGCACTACCGTGGCCCGCCGTCGGTGCGGGTTCGCCACCGCTTGCAGTTCCCGGAGCGCGCAGGTCCAGACGACTGCACGAGCTGCCGCAGCCAACCGATCACGACTACCAGG
>NZ_SMKP01000431.1:0-1064 GCF_004349015.1 Nonomuraea diastatica | reverse complement strand
CGGGCGGCTCCGTCCTGGCGGCAGGACAGGCCAACTACGCCGCTGCGAACGTGTTCCTCGACGCCCTGGCGGTGCACCGTCGGTCGTCGGGGCTGGTCGCCACGTCCCTGGCGTACGGGCTGTGGGAGACCGACGCGGGCATGAGCGGCTCGCTGAGCGAGGCCGACTTCGAGAGGATGCGGCGTCAGGGCCTGCCGGCGTTGACCGTGGACGAGGCGCTGGCGTCGTTCGATGCGGGGTCGGGCTCGGACGCGGCAGTGCTGGTGCCGCTGCGCATCGACACGAGCGCGCTGGCCGGCCGCGGCTCCCGTCTTCCCGCGCTGCTGCGCGGCCTGGTGCGAGGGTCGGTACGGCAGGTGGCCCGCTCGACCGGATCGAAGCTGGCCCGCCGGCTCGCCGGGCTGGAGGGCGCGGAACGCGGCAGGATGCTGCTGCTGGAACTCGTCCGCAAGGAAGCGGCCAAGGTGCTGGGCCACGCCTCGGCGGACGCGGTGCAGCCCGACCGCGCCTTCCAGGAGCTCGGCTTCGACTCCTTGACGGCCGTCGAGTTCCGCAACCAGCTCACGGCCGCCATCGGCGTGCCGCTCCCGGCCACGCTCATCTTCGACTACCCGACCGCTGAGGCCATCGCCGACCACCTGGCCAACCAGATGGCCGGTGGGCAGGCGGCGCAGGCCGTCGCTGCTCCCGTGGCGGTCGACGAGCCGATCGCGATCGTGGGGATGGCGTGCCGGTATCCGGGTGGTGTGGTGTCGCCGGAGGACCTGTGGGAGCTGGTGGCGCAGGCTCGTGACGGGGTGGGGGAGTTCCCCGCCGACCGTGGCTGGGACCTGGACAAGCTCTACAACCCGGATCCGGACAGCCGGGGCACCTCGTACGCGCGGCACGGCGGGTTCCTGTATGACGCGGCTGAGTTTGATCCGGGGTTCTTCGGGATCTCGCCGCGTGAGGCGTTGGCGATGGATCCGCAGCAGCGGTTGTTGTTGGAGGCGTCGTGGGAGGCGGTTGAGCGGGCGGGGATTGATCCGACGGGGTTGCGGGGGAGTCGGACGGGTGTGTTCGCG
>NZ_SMKP01000430.1:0-1065 GCF_004349015.1 Nonomuraea diastatica | reverse complement strand
TGGACAGATGATGACGCAAATGCCGGAATTGCCGCTGCAGATGCGGCGGAACGGGTTCGACCCGGTCGCGGAGCTGGCCCGGGCGCGCGACGGCGAGGGCGTGGTGCGAGTCGAGACGCCGCTCGGCCTGCCCGCCTACCTGGTCTGCCGCCACGAGGACGTCCGCAAGGTGCTGTCGGACCCGGCCCGGTTCAGCAGTGCCCTGACGCCGTTCCCCGGATCCGGGCAGATGGACGCCGACGAGCTGGCCAAGATGCAGGCCGGGCAGCTGATCGCGTTCGACCCGCCGGAACACACCCGGCTGCGCCGGATGCTCACCCCGGAGTTCACGGTACGCCGGATGCGCAGGCTCGAACCGCGGATCACCGAGATCGTCCAGACGGCTCTGGACGACCTGGAGCGGGCGGGCAAGCCGGCCGACCTGGTGGCGCACTTCGCTCTGCCGGTGCCCTCCCTGGTGATCTGCGAGCTGCTGGGCGTGCCGCCGGCCGACCGCGCCGAGTTCCAGGATCGTTCCGTACGCATGCTGGACACCTCCTCGCCGATGGAGCAGCGCGTCGCGGCGCAGCGGGAAGACCACGCCTACATGGCCGGCCTGGTCGCCCGCGCGCAGGCCGACCCGGGCGAGGACATGCTGGGCATGCTGGTGCGCGAGCACGGCCACGATCTCAGCACCGACGAGCTGATCGGCATCGCGAAACTGCTGCTACTGGCCGGGCACGAGACCACCTCGAACATGCTCGGCCTGGGCACCCTGGCCCTGCTGCGGCACCCGGACCAGCTCGCGATGATCCGCGACGATCCGGCCCAGGTCGAGCCCGCCGTCGAGGAGCTGTTGCGCTGGCTGTCCGTCGTGCAGTTGCTGCCGCCCCGCACGACCACGGCGGAAGTGGAGATCGCCGGGCAGGTCATCCCCGCGGGATCGTTCGTGATCTGCTCGTTTCCCGCCGCCAACCGCGACCCTGCCTTCGCCGAGGATCCCGAGACCCTCGACATCAGCCGGGGAGCCGCCGGTCATGTCGCCTTCGGCCACGGCGTGCACCACTGTCTCGGGGCGCCGCTGGC
>NZ_SMKP01000429.1:0-1065 GCF_004349015.1 Nonomuraea diastatica | reverse complement strand
TCAGCGCTCGACCTCGCCTCTGATGAACTTCTCGACGTAGTCGCGGGCCTGGTCGTCGGAGTACTGCTCGGGCGGCGACTTCATGAAGTAGGAGGACGCCGACAGGATGGGCCCGGCGATGCCCCGGTCCAGGGCGATCTTGGCGGCGCGGACGGCGTCGATGATGATGCCGGCCGAGTTGGGTGAGTCCCACACCTCGAGCTTGTACTCCAGGCTGAGCGGGGTGTCGCCGAACGAGCGGCCTTCCAGCCGCACGTACGCCCACTTGCGGTCGTCCAGCCATGGCACGTGGTCGGACGGACCGATGTGCACGTCGCTCTTGCCCATCTCGCGGGGGATCTGCGAGGTGACCGACTGCGTCTTGGACAGCTTCTTCGACTGGAGGCGCTTGCGCTCCAGCATGTTCATGAAGTCCATGTTGCCGCCGAAGTTGAGCTGGTAGGTGCGTAGCAGCTCGACCCCGCGGTCTTCGAACAGTTTGGCCATGACGCGGTGGGTGATGGTGGCGCCGACCTGTGACTTGATGTCGTCGCCCACGATCGGCACGCCGGCTTCGGTGAACTTCGCCGCCCAGACGGGGTCGGAGGCGATGAAGACCGGCAGCGCGTTGACGAAGGCGACCTTGGCGTCGATGGCGCACTGGGCGTAGAAGCGGTCGGCGTCTTCTGAGCCGACGGGCAGGTAGGAGACCAGGACGTCGACCTGGTTGTCGCGCAGCACCTGGACCACGTCGGCGGGGCTCTCGTCGGACTCCTCGATGATGTCCTGGTAGAACTCGCCCAGGCCGTCGAGGGTGTGGCCGCGTTGCACCGTCACTCCGGTGGGCGGCACATCGGTGATCTTGATCGTGTTGTTCTCGCTGGCGACGATCGCCTCGGACAGGTCGCGGCCGACCTTCTTGGCGTCCACGTCGAAGGCCGCGACGAACTCGACGTCGCCGACGTGGTAGTCGCCGAACTTCACGTGCATCAGGCCCGGGACCCGAACGTCCGGGTCGGCGTCCTTGTAATAGTGAACGCCCTGGACCAGCGACGACGCGCAGTTGCCGACACCGACAATGGCCAC
>NZ_SMKP01000428.1:0-1104 GCF_004349015.1 Nonomuraea diastatica | reverse complement strand
ATCCGCTGCCTCAAGCGCTACGTCGCCCGCGAAGTCTTCCCGATCATCACCGCAGCACTCTCACCAGCGCGTACTCCGCCCGCTGCGGCTTGACAAACATAGGGGCGTCATCACGCTCGTCCTCCAGTTGCTCGCGTTCCTTCTCCCATGTGGCCTTCTCTCGAGCGTGCTGCTTGACCAGCTCGGTGGTGCGCGGCGGCCAGGCGCGTGGCTTCGCCGCACTCACCGGGTGCGGCCGCGCAGTAGCGCGACCGCGGTGGGCTGGTCCAGGGCGGGGACGAAATGTTGGTAGCGGGCCAGTGCGGAGGTGCTCATTCCAGCCGCGGCGGCCACGACGCCCAGATCGATGCGGGCGCTCAGCAGTTCGACGATCCAGGAGGAGCGCAGCCGGCGCACCGACAGGGCGGGCAGGCCGCCGGTCGGGGTGTGGCGGGCCGTCCAGGAGCTGAACAGGTTCTTGGCGTGCCGGGCGGCGCGCCCGGGCCGGAACACGAACCGGTCGCCCGGCTGGTCGGCGGCGTGAACCAGGACGTTCTCCCAGGCGGCGCGGCAGACGATCAACCGCTGCGTGCCGGGGACGGTGACCACGACCGCGCCGGAGTCCAGGCGGCGCAGATGCCCGGTCCGGACGGCGGCCACCTCCCCAGAGGTCGGACCGCAACCGAAGGTGAGCGCCATCAACGCCAGCGCGTCGCCTCTGGCCTGGCCGGGCAGGCGTTCGGCCCAACCGCGAAGGCGGCCGAGCTGAGCCGGCGAGTAGGGCGGGCTGACCGTCTTGGGCGCTGTCATCGGCGGGGGCGCTTGTTCGCCGCGTTCCAGCCAGGCCAGCGTGGCGCGCATGTGCCGCAGCCAGCTGCGGTAGGTCTGCGCCGAACTCGGGGCCAGGTCGGTGCAGCCGGTCAGGACGAACGCGTCGATCGTCTCATGCCGCAGCCACACTTCCGGGTCATCCGGCAGGCCGGAGCGGTGACACCACACGGGGGCTCGCCCCGACATGTGGACACCGGCTGTCATGCGGCGAGCAGCACTCTATCGATGGTCTGCTGCTCGTAGTCGATCGGGCTGCGGTAATCGAGGGTGGAATGCCTCCTTCGGGTGTTGTAG
>NZ_SMKP01000427.1:0-1106 GCF_004349015.1 Nonomuraea diastatica | reverse complement strand
GATGGCCACGCCGGCCGCCGGATTGAAGGCGATGGGCTCGCTGCTTTGCTGTTCGGAGGTCAGCAGGGCGGTGATGGCCGCGTCGGTGTCGTTACGGCGCAGGTGGCCGTGGGCGAGGTCGATGAGGTGCTGGGCGCGCCGGTTGATGGAGGGGATGGTGCTCAGGTCGATTCGGCTCGCGCTTGTGATCGCGTTGGCCGCCTGCCCGGTTTCGACGTTGATGGCCACGGCGTAGATGGCCACGTTGGCGCGGCCGAACATGGTCAGCGGGTGGTGATGGGCAGGCTCAAGGGCGTCGGCGGCTTGCTGGGCGATGCTCCAGCTGCGCCAGGCGTCGGCCGGACGTCTGAGCCGGGCGTGGGCGATGGCGTCGAATAGGTGTAGCGCGCCCCAGGTGGACGTGGCCGCCGGGGAGGTGGCCAGGAGGTGACGGAGATGTCCGGTGGCGTCGTGGGCGATGGCGTGGGCTTCGTCGGCTTCATCGCGGCCGAGCGCGGCCATCGTGGAGGACCAGGCGGAGACGGCGATGAGGGCTGGATCGTCGGTTTCCTCGGCGGCGACCATGGCACGGTCAGCGGCGCGTGCGGCCAAGTGGGGCTCGCCAACGCAGTACAGGAAGCGCTGGGCCATCTGGAAGGCTTCGCTGAGCAGTTGCCAGGTGAGGCGACGGTCGGTGGCCGGGCTGGCACGGTGCAGGGCGAGGGCGTCGCGCAGCAGGTCGGGCACCACGAGGCCGAGCGCGGTGTAAGGACGATCGGAGCGGTGCCAGGCGGACCAGGCCAGCGACAGGCGGCGGCGGATGCGCTCGGGCTCAGTGGAGGGGTCGCGGTGTGGGTAGGTGGGCGTCGACAGCAGCCGCCGGAGCACAGGGACGGCCTCGTGCTGGACGTGCGCGTGGTCGCGCAGGGTGCAGCGCAGGCGACGTAGCTTCGGGCCCAGCAGGACGGCGAGGTCGTCGACTCCCAGGACGACGGCCAGCGTGGTGACGGTGGACAGCCGGTCCAGCGGCCGGCGGCCGGACTCGATCAGGCGCAGCCACTCCTCGCCGTTGCCGCACAGCTCGGCGCAGGCGCGCATGGTGAGCCCGCGGCGCATACGCAAGGTGC
>NZ_SMKP01000426.1:0-1156 GCF_004349015.1 Nonomuraea diastatica | reverse complement strand
CTCCTGCCCCCGCCCGGCCGCCGGCGCGCAGCCCTGCCCGGGCGCCGGCTCGTGCCCGTTTCCGGGCATGGCTCCGCCCGGCTCCGTAACCGTCATTGTTCTGCCGACCCTTCGCGTCGCCACTGACCCCCTGCAGGTCAGGCCGCTGTCGAAGTCAACTGTATGGGCCTGCACCCTCGGTCCGGTCAGCGGGTGGTAGGCCCGCGGTCAGCGGCGGCGCCGAACCTGCGGTCATGACTCTTCCCGCGACGCAACCGCCCCCCTCTCCTGCCTCGCCCGCCAGGCCCCGATGGTGGCAGCGTCCCTGGGTGGCGCCGCTGATGGTGGTGGCGGCGGCGTTCCTGGCGTTCTCGCTCCCGCCGTACCTGTCCTTGGACCCGAGCCAGTCACGCGTTCCCGCACCGGACTTTTTCCCCCCGCACTTCGTCGTCCTTTCGTTACACGTCGTGTTCGGCTCGGTGGCGATGATCACGTGCTGCCTGCAGATCTGGCCCTGGTTCCGCGCGCGTCATCCGCGGGCGCACCGCTGGATCGGCCGCGTGTACGTCTTCGGCGGCTGTCTTCCCAGCGGGGTCATGGGCCTGGTGGTCGGGGTGGCCACCCCGTGGGGCCCGGTGACCATGGTCAGCAACGTGCTGCTGGCCCTGCTCTGGTTGGGCTGCACGTTCGCCGGATGGCGGATGGCCAGGCAGCGCAGGTTCGTCGATCACCGCAGGTGGATGGTGCGCAGCTTCGCCCTGACCATGTCCATCATCACGAACCGTCTCCATGGCGTGGTGCTGGTCATCCTGTTCACGCCGCAATTCGATACGACGTTCGGCGGCGACGAGGCCGCCCTGGGGAACACGGTGGCGGCGCTGAGCGCCTGGCTGGGCTGGGTGTTGCCGCTGCTGCTGGCCGAGTGGTGGCTGGAGCGCGGCGACGCCGCCAAGCGCCGCCTCGCCCGCAGACACGCGGCCACGACGCCGATGACCGCGGACCTCCGGACGCCGCAGGACTGAACCACCCGAGCCCTGCAACGAAACCCCGGCGCTGCCCGCACACCCGGGGCACGGCGGCCACCACCGACTCGTCTGCCACGACGTGGCAACCGCCACGCCCTGCCAGACCACGCTCCCTTGACCACCCCTCGCCCGGCCGCGCCCCCGCCAGATCA
>NZ_SMKP01000425.1:0-1169 GCF_004349015.1 Nonomuraea diastatica | reverse complement strand
ACGGCGACGGCGACGGCGACGGCGACGGGGCGGTGATGAAGGGATTCCGCGCCCGCGGCAAGTCCAAGGACCACCGTGACGACCTGCCGCAGATCGTCATCGGCATGGCCGTCACCCGCGACGGCATCCCGGTCCGCATCTGGTCCTGGCCCGGCAACACCACCGACACCGCCCTGATCCGCCAGGTCAAGGACGACATGCGGGACTGGACCCTGTCCAAGATCGTGTGGGTCGGCGATCGTGGCTTCGCCTCCGCCGACAACCGCCGCTACCTGCGCCAAGGCGATCACCACTACATCATCGGCGAACGGCTGCGCTCCGGCTCGGCCGAGGCCAAGGCCGCCCTGTCCCGCCAAGGCCGCTATCAAGACGTGGCCGAGAATCTGAAGGTCAAAGAGGTCCGGATCGGCGAAGCCGACCGATTCGTGATCTGCTACAACCCCGAAGGCGCCGAACGCGACGCCGCCATCCGGGAACGTCTGATCGCCCAACTCGAGGAGGTGATCGCCGGCACCGACGCGCTGAGCGCCACCAAACGCGCCGAACTACGCGGCGTCATCTCCACCAAGCCCGGCCTGAACCGCTACCTGCGCACCACCCCGGGCGGGCTGCTGCGCATCGACGCCACGAAGGTCAAGACCGAGGCGAACCTGGACGGCAAGTATCTGCTGCGCTGCTCCGACCCCAAACTGCCGGCCGAGGACATCGCCCTTGGTTACAAGCAATTGCTGGAGGTCGAGCGGGGCTGGCGGAACATGAAGCAGGTCATCGACCTGCGCCCGGTCTATCACCGGCTGGAAGAACGCATCCGCGCGCACGTCATCTTGTGCTGGCTCGCCCTGCTGCTGATCCGCATCATCGAGACCACTACCGGCATCACCTGGAGGCGCATCCGCGACGAGTTCGACCTGCTCACCGTCGCCACCTTCACCGGCCCGACCGGCACCTTCCGCCAGCGCGCCGAGCTGACCAAGCCCCAGCGCGACATCCTGGCCAAACTCGACATCCCGACCCCGAAGAAGATCGTCGAAGCCATCCCCGCCGCAGACGCCTGACCAGGCACAACACTCACGCCTAGTGACACGCCGCATCAGCGTGCCCGCAAGCGTTTCCGCAGCTCAGACCGCAGATCTGTGTGCCTTTCTCGCTACACATCTGCGGAACGCGGG
>NZ_SMKP01000043.1:0-59212 GCF_004349015.1 Nonomuraea diastatica | reverse complement strand
TCAGGGTCTACGCTGTGGCTCGCGGCCACCGCACGATCTTTGGTTGTCTTCACAAACTCCGAATGATCACGCGGTGGCCGTCGCCATGTGACCCGATCCTTCAAGATCGCCAAGTGTCACTGGAGTACTAAAAGACCAGCTTGACGGCACGATGTGATCGGATCGGTACCACCCGGTTAGTGACCAGCGTCTTAATGCCCTCTACCGTTTTGGTCCATGACGGAGAACGGCGACGGCGCTCCACTGGTTCGGTTGGAGAACGTCAACAAGCACTTCGGGGCGCTGCATGTCCTGAAGAACATCAACTTGACCGTCTCTCGTGGCGAGGTTCTGGTCGTCATCGGCCCGTCGGGCGGCGGGAAGTCCACGCTCTGCCGCGCGATCAACCGGCTGGAGACGATCAGTGACGGGCAGATCATATTCGACGGCCAGGTGCTGCCCGAGGAGGGCAAGGCGCTGGCGAGGCTGCGTTCCGACGTCGGCATGGTCTTCCAGTCGTTCAATCTGTTCGCTCACAAGACCATCCGGGAGAATGTCACGCTCGGCCCGACCAAGGTGCGCGGCGTCGCGCGCGACGCGGCCAACAAGCGGGCGATGGAGCTTCTCGAACGGGTAGGTATCGCAGCACAGGCGGACAAATATCCGGCCCAGTTGTCGGGTGGCCAGCAGCAGCGGGTCGCCATCGCCAGGGCATTGGCCATGGACCCGAAGATGATCCTGTTCGACGAGCCGACCTCGGCACTGGACCCCGAGATGGTGCAGGAGGTGCTCGACGTCATGGTCGGGCTGGCCCGTGACGGGATGACCATGGTGGTCGTCACGCACGAGATGGGTTTCGCCCGCCGCGCCGCCAACCGCGTGGTGTTCATGGCAGACGGGCAGATCGTCGAGGAGAACACCCCCGACGAGTTCTTCACCAACGCGCAGACCGATCGGGCGCGCGACTTCCTTTCGAAGATCCTCACGCACTGAGATTTGAGGCAGGTACACATGCATATGCGTCGAACGGGAGCGGTGCTCTCGGCAGCGGCTCTGGCCGCCGGCCTGACGGCTTGTGGTGGCGGCGAGCAGACGTACGCCACCGTGCTGGAGAAGGTCCAGGGCGCCAACACGATCGTGGTCGGCACCAAGTGGGACCAGCCGAGCCTGGGCCTGAAGATGGGCGCCGAGCCCGAGGGATTCGACGTTGACGTGGCCAAGGCCCTGGTGAAGGAGCTGGCCGGCGGCAAGGAGGTCGAGATCGAGTGGAAGGAGTCGGCCTCCTCCAACCGTGAGCCGTTCCTCCAGAACGGCACGGTCGACATGGTCGTCGCCACCTATTCCATCACCGAGGAGCGCAAGGGCAAGGTCACCTTCGGCGGCCCCTACGTGATCGCCCACCAGGACGTCATGGTCCGCAAGGACGACGCCTCGATCAACAGCCCGCAGGACCTCAAGGGCAAGAAGATCTGCAAGGCCGCCGGCTCCAACTCCTACAAGCGCATCACCGACCCGCCGCCGGACGGCGAGCTCGACATCGACGCCACGACCGTCGACGCGGCCAACTACTCCGAGTGCGTGCAGAAGCTGACCGGCAGCAACCTCGACGCCGTCACCACCGACGACCTGATCCTGGCGGGCTTCGCCAAGCAGGCAGGCGGCAACTTCAAGGTGCTGGGCCAGGGCTTCACCGACGAGAAGTACGGCGTCGGCCTGAAGAAGGGCGACACGAAGACGTGCGAGGCCGTCAACACCGCGGTGAAGAAGCTGTGGGACAACGGCACCATGAAGCAGCTGCTGGACAAATGGTTCGGCGGCATCCAGGGCCTGAAGGTGTCGGAGGCCGCGCCGCCGGCCGAGGGCTGCAGCTGATCACGTCGGCGACGGCGGCCGGCCCCCCGGCCGCCTGTCGCCCTTGCGGTGGAGCACGATGGACGAACTAATCACATACGCCCCCGACCTCGGGCTGGGGTTCCTGGAGAACGTCAAGCTGGCGCTCGTGGCCATGGTCGCCTCCCTGATCATCGGTACGATCCTGGTGGCGATGCGGGTCTCCCCCACGCCGGTGCTGCGCGCGGCGGGCACGATCTACGTCAACGTTGTCCGGAACACCCCCCTGACCCTGGTGCTGGCGTTCTCGGCGCTGGGCCTGAGCGACCAGCTCGGCCTGATCTTCTCCGACGAGCCCCGGTCCAACTCGTTCTGGCTCGTCGCGATGGGCCTGTCGCTCTACACGGCGGCCTTCGTGTGCGAGGCGCTGCGCTCGGGTGTCAACACGGTGCCGATGGGGCAGGCCGAGGCGGCCAGGGCGATCGGCCTGACGTTCAGCCAGTCCCTGACGATGATCATCCTGCCTCAGGCGTTCCGCGCCGTGGTCGCCCCGCTGGGCAGCGTGATCATCGCCATGATCAAGAACACCACGGTCGCCACTGCCGGCGGGTTCCTCGCCGACGCGGCGGCCGTGATGAAAGAGACGTTCGACCAGACCGGCGCGTCGATTCCCATCTTTCTCGGCATCGTCGTCGCCTTCATGGTGCTGACCATGCCGATCGGGTTCTTCACCGGCTGGTTGTCGCGGCGCCTGGCGGTGGTCCGATGAGCACTTCTGTCCTGTTCGACGCTCCGGGACCGCGCGGGCGGGTGCGCAACCACCTGCTCACGGCGATCAGCGTCATCGCCGTCGCGGCGGTCATCTACGGCGTCTACACCGGCTTCGACGCCAAGGGCCAGTGGGAAGGCAAGATCTGGCAGCCGTTCCTGCAGTGGGAGACGTGGGAGTTCTACATCATCCCAGGTCTGATCGGCACCTTGCGGGCGGCGGCGGTGGCCGCGGTGCTCGCGCTCGCCTTCGGCGCGATCTTCGGCCTGGCCCGGCTGTCGGACCATGCCTGGATCAGGGTCCCGGCCGGCGTGGTGGTGGAGGTCTTCAGGGCCATCCCCCTGCTGCTGCTGATCTTCTTCATCTTCTACCTGGCCCCGGTGCTGATGGGCGGCGGCGACTACGCGTTCATGGCGGTGGTCGTCGGCTTGATGCTCTACAACGGCTCGGTGCTCGCCGAGGTCGTCAGGGCCGGCGTGCAGTCCGTACCCAAGGGGCAGTCGGAGGCCGCCTACGCGGTGGGCATGCGGAAGAACCAGGTGATGCGGCTGGTGCTGCTGCCGCAGGCCGTCACGGCGATGATGCCGGCGATCGTCAGCCAGCTCGTGGTGCTGCTGAAGGACACCGCGCTCGGCTACATCATCGCCTACGTCGACCTGCTCAACACCGGCTTCAAGATCCTTCCTGCCCGGTTCTTCGGCTCGTTGATCCCGGCGGCGATCGTCATCGGCATCATCTACGTCGCGCTCAACATGGCCCTGAGCTACCTGGCCACCTGGCTGGAGAGGCGTAGCAGGCGCAGCCGCAAGACCGCGGCCAAGCCGATCACACCGGCCGTCGCGGGCATGGGCGAAGGCGCCGCCTGACGGTGTACGGGCGGCGAACGCGCCGCCCGTACACCGATAAATCCCCAAGAAAGTCCCACTTCTCCGTTGGAGGCGTTGAAAGACCGGCCTGCGCGCGGTATCCAGCCGACAAGCTCCTCTTATAGGAGATGATCGGGGTGACCATGCGTGGGGCGGCGCTCGCAGGAGCGGCCATGGCCGTGTGCCTGGCGGCGTGCGGCGGAAACGGCACATACTCCACCGTCGCAGAGAAGATCAGAGAGGGCGGCACGGTCACCGTCGGCACCAAGTGGGACCAGCCAGGCGTGGGCCTGAAGACCGGGCCCGGCGCCCCCGAGGGTTTCGACGTCGACGTCGCCCGCTACATCGTCCGCCACCTCGCGGGCGGTGAGGACGTACGCATCACGTGGCGCGAGGCGCCCTCCTCCGCCCGCGAGGCGCTGCTCCAGAACGGCACGGTCGACATGGTCGTCGCCTCCTACTCCATCACCATGTCCCGCAGGCCCCGGGTGACGTTCGCGGGCCCGTACGTTTCCGCATACCAGGACACGATGGTCCGCTCCGACGACACCTCCATCCAGAAGACGAGCGATCTGGCGGGCCAGCGCATCTGCCTGGCCAGGGGGTCCAACTCGTACCGGCGCATCGTCGACCCGCCGCCGGACGGCAAGCTGGACCTGCCCGCCATCCTCGTGCCCGCGGCGAACTACTCCGAGTGCGTACGCAAGCTGCTCGACCGCCAGCTCGACGCGGTCAGCACCGAGGACCTGACCCTGGCCGGATACGTCGAGCAGGACCCCAAGAAGCTCAGGCTGCTCAACGACCCGATCAGCGAGGAGCAGTGGGCCGTCGGCCTCAAGGAAGGTGAGATCGCCACCTGCGAGGCCGTCAACGAGGCGATCACCACGATGTGGCGGGACGGCACGGCAACCCGGCTGCTGCACAAATGGTTCGGCAAGACAGGGCTCGACCTGCCCACGGCTCCACCGCCGCCCGCGGGGTGCCCCTGATCCAAGATCCGGCCAGCACGCTCACCGATCTTCCGGCAGGATGCGGGTATGCCTTTCCGGCCCTCCCCCATCACGACCAGAGACGTGGCGAACGCAGGCGTGCGCCCGAGCTGGCCCACGGTCAGGGACGGCAGGGTGTGGTGGACCGAGGACCGTCCCGGGCAAGGCGGACGCACCACGATCGTGTGCCGCGCCGCCGACGGCACCTACCGTGAGCTGCTGCGGGCCCCGTGGAGCGCGCGCACCCGGGTGCATGAGTACGGTGGCAGGCCCTACACCGTGACCCCCGGCGGCGAGGTCATCTTCGCCAACCTGAACGACCAGCGCCTCTACATCCTGGCGGACGACGGTGAGCCTGAGCCGCTCACCGCCGACGGCTGCCGCTACGCCGACCTGGTCGTGCACGACGGCCAGGTGTGGGGCGTGCGCGAGCGGCACGGCGACGACGGCAAGGTGACCCGGGCCATCGTGTCGATCCCGCTGGACGGCTGCAACCCTCGCACATGGGTCACGGGCTGCGATTTCTACACCTCTCCCGCCATCTCCCCTGACGGGCGGCATCTGGCCTACATCTGCTGGAACCATCCGCTCATGCCCTGGAACGGCACCGAGCTGCGGGTCGTCCGCCTCTCCAGCGGCGAGGAATGGACCGTGCGAGGCGGGCCCGCCGAATCCGTGCTCGCCCCTGCCTGGAAGGACGACGCCCACCTCTACCTGATCTCCGACTCCTCAGGATGGTGGAACCTCTACGAGACCGGTCTGCGGGGCGGTGGCACGCGGGCGGTCCATCCCGCCGAGGAGGAGTTCGCGGCGCCGCCGTGGCAACTGGGCGGGCGACCGTACACCGTGCTCGGCGACGGGCGCATCGCGGTCCTGCACGGGCGCGGCGACCTGCGGATGGGCGTGCTCGACCCCGAGTCGGGCACGCTCACCGACCTCGACGTGCCCTGTTCAGGGTGGGACGCGGCGCTGGCAGCCGAGGGCACGTCGGTGGTCGGGGTCGGCTACTCCGCCACGCTCCCCCGGTCGGTCGTCCAGGTCGACACGGCGGCGGGCACGCACGTCGCGCTCGGGCAGGACGTCGCACGCCTGCCCGACCCCGCCTGCCTGCCGCTTCCCCGGGCGGTGGAGACGCCCGCCCCCGCGTTCCTCTATCCGCCGGACGGACCGGCAACCACCGGCGTCCCCCCTTACGTGATCTTCGTGCACGGCGGACCGACTGCCTGCGCCGACAGCGCGCTCGATCTGGAGAAGGCGTTCCTGACCTCGCGCGGCATCGGTGTGCTCGACGTCAACTACGGCGGCTCCACCGGCTACGGCAGGCCCTACCGCGACCGGCTGAAAGGGCAGTGGGGCCTGGTGGACGTCGCCGACACGATCGCCGCCGCACGATGGCTGGCCGACGAGGGCCTGGCCGACCCCGCCAAGATCGCGGTACGCGGCAGCAGCGCGGGCGGCTGGACCGTGCTGGCCGCCTGCTGCCGGTCCGACGTGTTCGCGGGCGGCGTCTCCTACTACGGCATCAGCGCGCTCGCGCCCCTCTCGGAGCACACCCACGACTTCGAGTCACGCTACGTGGAGTGGCTGGTGGGGCCGGAAGACCCGCAGGTCTACGCCGCCCGCGAGCCGCTCGGCCTCGTCGACGGCGTGACCTGCCCCATGCTGCTCCTGCAGGGGCTCGACGACCCCGTGGTGCCGCCCCAGCAGTCGGTCGCCTTCGCCGACGCGCTCTCCGAACGCGGCGTCCCGTGCACCTATCTCTCCTTCGACGGGGAGTCGCACGGCTTCCGCCGCGCCGAGACGCGGGCCGCGGCGCTCGCCGCCGAGCTCGCCTTCTACCAGCAGCTCTTCGCCTAACGGGCGAACTCGGTGGCCCTCGACTCCCTGACCACGCTGATGCGGATCTGCCCCGGGTAGGTCAGCTCCTCCTCCACCTGCTTGGCCACGTCGCGGGCGATCACCTGCGCCTGGATGTCGTCGACCGCGTCGGGCTTGACCATGACGCGGATCTCCCGGCCGGCCTGCATGGCGAAGACCTTCTCCACCCCGTCATACGACTGCGCGATCTCCTCCAGCCGCTCCAGCCGCTTGACGTACGCCTCCAGGGACTCACGGCGGGCTCCCGGACGGCTGCCGCTGATCGCGTCGGCGGCCTGCGTGAGCACCGCCTCGACGGTGCGCACCTCGACCTCGTTGTGGTGCGCCTCGATGGCGTGCACCACGTCCTCCTCCTCGCCGTAACGGCGGGCGATCTCCGCGCCGATCAGCGCGTGGCTGCCCTCGACCTCGTGCGTGAGAGCCTTGCCGATGTCGTGCAGCAGGGCGCAGCGCTTCATCAGCCGCTGGTTCATCTTCAGCTCGGCGGCCATGATGCCGGCGATGTGCGCGGACTCGATCAGGTGCTTGAGGACGTTCTGTCCGTAAGAGGTGCGGTAGCGCAACTGCCCGAGCAGCAGCGTCAGCTCGGGATGCATGTCGGTGATGCCCAGCTCGACCAGGGCGTCCTCGCCGGCCCGCGCGCACAGGTCCTGAACCTCCTGGCGGCTTCGGTCATGGGCCTCCTCGATGCGCTGCGGATGGATGCGGCCGTCCAGCACCAGCTTCTCCAGCGTCAGCCTGGCGGTCTCTCTCCGCACCGGGTCGAAACACGACAGCAGCACCGCCTCAGGCGTGTCGTCGATGATCAGGTTGACCCCGGTGGTGGACTCGAAGGCGCGGATGTTACGCCCCTCACGCCCGATGATCCGGCCCTTCATCTCGTCGCCCGGCAGGTGCAGCACGCTGACGACCGACTCCGCCGTCTGCTCCGCCGCCACCCGCTGCACGGCCAGCGTCACGATCTTGGTGGCCCGCTTCTCGCCCTCCTTGCGGGCAGCCCCCTCGATCTCCCTGACGATCAGGGCGGCCTCGCGCTTGGCTTGGTTCTCGATCTCCCTGACCAGCTCCGCCTTGGCCTGCGCGCCCGTCAACCCGGCGACCCGCTCCAGGATGACCCGCCGCTCCTGCTCGACCTGGAGCAGCTCCTCACGCCGGTCGGCCAGCTCGATCTCGGTCTCGGCGAGCTTCCTGTCACGCTCGGACTGCCGTCTGGCCTCCTCGTCCAGCCGCTGCTCGCGCTCGGCCAGCCTGGCCTCCCTGCGCTCCAGATCGGCCCGGAGCTCCTTGAGCTCGGACTTGAGGATCCGGGCCTCCTCTTCGACCTCGCGCCGCATCTGCGCCGCGCTCTCAGCAGCGCTCTCCGACCTGCGCAGGATCTCCTCGGCGTCGGTCTCCGCCTTGTGGCGGATCTCCCGCGCCTCCTCACGCGCCTGCTCGAGCTCCTCGTGAACGGCCTCCACCTGCTCGGAGCTCGGCTTGCCGGCACGTGGCAGAGGGCCGGAGGTACGGCGTATGACGACGAGGAGCGCGACGATCATCCCGAACGCGAGCACGAGCACCGCCACCATCAGCACCACGACCAGCGGCCCCATGTGCGCCCCGCCCTCCTCGCGTCGTCAACACCTCATAACGCGGCCACAAAACGGGAGGGGTCACAAGCACGCCACGGACAGCCCGGTCTTCGCCTGGGTCGATATCCAGCCAAGACTGACCGGGCGTCGGCTCGGAAAGCCGACACCTCGCCTGCCTCGACCGCCCAAGCTCGCTCGTCCGTCGTTCACCGGTATGGCAATCCGCACTGCGCGGAGTAACTCCTCACTGCCGTCGAGGTTATGCGTCGAACAGGTCACGAGCAAGCAAACGCGTCTCCAAGCGTGTCTTACGGACCCGCATCGCCACTTCCGCCACAAGATCCGGCATTGCCCCTGGGAACTGCCGGGATGCGGGAGTCCGGCTGACGGCCGGGCGACCATCCCATCAGAGAGCCCGGCTGACGGCGACGGTCACTCCGTCAGGGAGCTGACCCGCAGCGGCGGGCATCCCATCGGAGAGCCTGGCCGCGAGAGGACGGGCATCCCGTCAGAGAACCTGCCCCGCAGGGAGCGGACCATCCCGTCAGAGAGCCCAGCCGACGGCGACGGAACTCCGTCGGAGAGCCTGGCCCGCTAAGGGGCGGGCATCCTGTCAGGGGAAGTCTTCCTCCATGTCGATGCCCTCCTGCTCCAGGGCCTCCCGGATGACGCGGAAGGCCAGGCCCGAGGAGTAGCCCTTGCGGGCGAGCATGCCGGCGAGGCGGCGGGTGCGGGCGCGCGGGTCGAGGGATCGGGTCGCGGCCAGCTTGCGCTCCACCAGCCGGCGAGCGGTCTCGGCCTCCTGGTCGGGATCGAGGCGGTCGACGGCTTCGTTGACCGTGTCGGTGCCGACACCGCGATGGCGCAGCTCGGCGGCCAGGGCACGCTTGGCCAGGCCGCGCCCGTGGTGCCTGGAGTCGACCCAGGCCGCGGCGAACGCCTCATCGTCGATCAGCCCCAGCTCCGAGAACCGGCTGAGCACCGCTTCCGCGGCGTCGTCGGGCACCTCCCGCTTGCGCAGGGCTGCAGCGAGCTGGGCACGTGTCTTGGGAGCCATGGTGAGAAGGCGCAGGCAGATGGCCCGGGCCACCGACTCCGGATCGGCTGCCGGAGCGGCACCGGCCGGGCCCTCGGTGTCAGGGCTCTCGGTGTCAGGGCTCTCGGGCGACCATCCTTTCGTCCTCTCCGCACCGCGTCTGCCGGACCCGCTTGATGTGCTGGACCGGCGCCCCCGGCCCGATCGTTTCCTGCCGCCCTCGGCCTGCTCGCCGGCGAACCAACTGCTCCCGGCCAGCACCTCGGCATGCCATTCGCCGTCGTCAGGAGCCGAAGGTTTCTCCACCCGGCCGCCATCACGCGCACCAGCGCTGTCAGATCCCGGGGGCGGGGATCCGGTCGCACCTCGTCCCGGCTCTGCCGGGGCATCCTGGGCACGCTGGGCATCACGCCCAGGATCATCGCCGTCCGGGCGGGAGCGACCTGGCGGCGGAGGCGGGGAGCCAGGAACGCTGGAATCCACGGCCGGGCTCCCGGAACCCGTAGGGACGTCGCCGGACTCGGTGTCGGAGGTGCGCGGGCGGTTGCGCCACTCGTCAAGTGATGGCCAGCTGCCCGCCGCCGAGAGAGCGAGGTCGCGGCCACGCGGCGAAGTGGTGTTCGGCCAGGCGCCCCGGTTGTGCGGCTGGGACGCCTGCGGCCGGTCCGGGTTGTTCATAGGTCAACGATCAGACGTCACCCGGCTTGGGAGTGGACTTGGAACCACGACCGGAAGGAGCAGCCGCCGGGGCCGGGGCCGGGGTGGCGGCCTCGGCGGGAGTGTCCAGGCGAGGCCCCACACCCAGCTTGTCCTTGATCTTCTTCTCGATCTCGTTGGCCATGTCGGGGTGGTTGCGCAGGAAGTTGCGCGCGTTCTCCTTGCCCTGGCCGAGCTGGTCGCCTTCGTACGTGTACCAGGCGCCGGACTTGCGCACGAAGCCGTGCTCCACGCCCATGTCGATGAGGCCGCCCTCGCGGGAGATGCCCACGCCATAGAGGATGTCGAAGTCGGCGACCCGGAAGGGCGGGGCCATCTTGTTCTTGACGACCTTAACCCTGGTGCGGTTGCCGACCGCCTCCGTGCCGTCCTTGAGCGTCTCGATGCGGCGGATGTCCATCCGGACCGAGGCGTAGAACTTGAGCGCCTTACCGCCCGTCGTCGTCTCGGGGCTGTTGTGGACCATGACACCGTCGACGAAGTAGTTGTGCGTCCCCTCGATCTCGAGGTCGAACTTCCTCATGGAGCGGGCCTTCGGCTTGATGCGAATATCAAGGATCCGTGAGGGCACAAGCCGCGGCTCGGGGTCGGCGAACTCCGGCTCGACCGCGAACTGGCCACGGTAGCGAGGCAGGAGTTTGTAGGCCATGGAGGGGTGGACGTAGGGCGCCACCAGCTTCTGGAACGTGGCCGACGACGCCGTGTCGAACTGCAGGACGGCCACGCCCCGGGCCCCGCGATGCTGAACCTGCACGTTGAGGCCATAGGTGTCACACAGGTAGTCGCGCAGACGCTCCTGGGAGCCCTGACTCATCGCCTCGACGCAGAGCTCGATGCGACCGGAACCGCCTTCGGTGCGCTGCTGCAACCCTTCCGAACGGAGCGTGAACAAGCCATCGTCCATGTACCACACCGCCAGAGCCAGAGGTGTCAGCGCCTTGAGGTATTCCGAGGTGATGTGCTTCTTGCCGCCACCGAGATAGACCACCTGGCGCAGCTCATCGAGCTCGGGAAGGGGAGTGAAGCCGGCGAAGACCGCGCCCTTGGCCTTGGTGCTGCGGCTGTGGGGAATGTTGCCGAGCATCGAGCACTTCCAGGACAGATAGTCCTCCTGCTTGGCGCCATGCCCCATGCGGAATCGAACGCCGGTGCGGCCACGGCGATTGGGCGACAGGTTTCCATCGCCCATCAGCGATCCCAGGATGACCTGCCACTGCTTATCGCTGAGACGATGGGTCTCTGTGAGCATGACACGATCTCCCGCAATCAGCTCACCGGCGTCACGCCAGCCGCCCGGAGTGCGGATCTGGTGGTTTTCCGTCGCGGCAAACTGGGCCCTTCCGTTTCCGCCCGACTTGGCCACAGTGAACTGCAGGAAGCGCTCGGCATTGCCGTTGTCGAACCAGTTGACGATGCGGCGGGGAACGAGCTTGTCGGTCTCCGGGTCGTAGGAGAGAACCTCGACGTCCATCCTCTGATTGACAATCTTGCCGATTTTCTCCTGTGTGCCGTCGGCGAGCGTGACGCGCGTGCCGTACGACATGCAGCCAAACATCACACCTATTTTTTCGCGGAGCTGGTTGATGAAGATCGCGGTGGTGCCGGTGCTGCTCAGGGCACCGGCGATCTTGCGCAGCGCCTGGGACATGAGACGGGCCTGGAGGCCGACGTGGCTGTCGCCCATCTCTCCCTCGATCTCGGCCTTGGGCACGAGCGCGGCCACCGAGTCGATGACGATGATGTCGACGGCGCCGGACCGGATGAGCATGTCGGCGATCTCGAGCGCCTGCTCACCGGTGTCGGGCTGGGAGACCAGCAGGGCGTCGGTGTCGACCCCGAGCTTCTTGGCGTATTCGGGGTCGAGGGCGTGCTCGGCGTCGACGAACGCCGCGATGCCGCCGGCCCGCTGGGCGTTGGCCACCGCGTGCAGGGCGATGGTCGTCTTGCCCGAGGATTCGGGGCCGTAGACCTCGACGATGCGGCCCCGCGGCAGACCGCCGATGCCGAGGGCCACGTCGAGGGAGATCGACCCGGTGGGGACCACCTCGATGGGAGCTCGGGCGTCGTCGCCCAGGCGCATCACTGAGCCCTTGCCGAACTGTCGCTCGATCTGAGCGAGCGCGGTCTCGAGGGCCTTCTCGCGGTCGTTGATAGCCATGGAACTCCCCCTGGAGGGTCGTGGTCCGGTCAGTCGAGTGAAAGCTACGGCCTGCCACCGACATTTTTCTGGGACTGCCGGGGAAGACGTGGGCTCGGCGTGCTCCCATCGTAGCCGAACGGCTGTTCGATCACAGCAGGAACACGCCACGAGCCGCGCCCCGCCCTGAAGCCGATCAGCGCAGGTGACCCAAGGTAGGCCAGGACGTCCCGGCGACACCGGGATTTCCAGCACCACCAGGGCCGTCCACCCGGGCCGTCCACCCAGGCAGACCACCAAAGCTGTTTACCAGGGCAGGCCGGCAGGGCAGACCAGCAGCGGCGGCGCCGCGCCCGCCAGGAAAGCACAGCAGGGCCGCCCATTGGGGAAGCGCGGCGGCACGGCCGGTCACACCGCGATCAGGGATGGTCAGATCTCGGTGCGGTGAGGAGGCCGAGGGCCGTCGCGAACAGCTCCGGAGGACAGCGCTCGGGGGCCAGCAGGACGAGCAGGCGCATGCCGATGTCGAGGGACTTCAGTATGGCGTCGGCCTGCGCGTAGGGAAGCTCGGCCAGCGCGCTGCCCGGCGGCGACAGCGGGTGCCGGCCTTCGCTGGCGGGCGGGAACACCAGGTCGACGAGTTGCTCGCGTACGGCCGGATTCCGGGTCGCGTGGATCATGAGCTCCACGGTCATCTGGGCGAACGCCTCCTGGTCGCCCGCGCGCGCCCGCTCGGCCCAGTAGCGGGCGAACTCCTCCACCAACTCGCCGGAGTCGCGCCCGGAGTGGAGCAGGCGGTCCGCCTGAGCCTGCGCCTCCCCGTGGAGGCGGTACCGCATGACCTCGAGCAGCAACTCCTCCTTGCCGGCGAAATTGGAGTAGACGGCGCCCTTGGTGAGGCCCGCCTCGGCGGCGACCTCGTCGATGGAGGCGCCCTGGATGCCGCGCTCGGCGAACACCTTCTCCGCCGCCTCCAGCAGTTTGAGCCGATTGTGCTCCCGCCGCTCCTGCCGGGTGAGCCGTTCCGCCACCGCCATGACCACCTTCCCGTTGACATTCCCAAGAGTATATGAATACTAATCGGTATCCGAATACTGATCAGTATCTGAAAGGTGAAGACATGATGGACGGCAAGGTGACGGGCACGCGCCGGGCGTTCCTGGCGAACGCCGCCGGGGCGGCCGGGCTCGCGATCGCCGGCGCGACAGGAGCCGCGGACGGTGATCCCCTGGCCACCGCCCAAGGCGTGCGACCGCCACGAAAGGAACGGCTCATGAACCTCACGGACCTCATGGACAAGGCCGACGAACTCTTCGAGGCGGGCGACTTCGACGCCGCCGACGCCCGGTACAGGCAGGTCCTCGCCCGCGATCCCGACCACGTGGGCGCGCTCGCCCAGCACGCCTACATCGCGCTGCTGGCCAACCGCCTGCCCACAGCCGAACGGCTGCTGAAGCGGGTGCTGCGGCACGATCCCGGGCACCCGCGCTCGCTGAGCAACCTCGCCGACGCGCTGTGGCGCGGCGACGAGTACGCCGAACTGGCCGACCTCCTCCCCTCGGTCAAGGCGGACGCCCCGACCGCGACCCCGGAACAGCTGAGAAGCTTCGCGGGGCGCAGGCCGTACACGATCTCCGGCCCCGCCACCGCCCGGATCCCGTTCGCGGCGTCCGACCCCCTGCCGATGATCGAGGCGTCCGTCAACGGCGCCCCGCCCGCGCTGTTCTTCCTCGACACGGGCGCGCTGTTCGCACTCAACCAGGACTACGCCGACCGGCTCGGCATCCCCACGTACGGCCACACGACCGGCAGGACCGTCTACGGCGAGCACAAGGCGTACCAAGGGCGCGTGGACCGCCTGGCGATGGGCGATCTCCGCATCGGCGACCTGCCGGTCCACACGATCCCCGACACGATCCGGATCACCGCACCCGACGGGAGGGCCACTCAGGGAGCGATCGGCACGAGCGTCCTGTCGCGGTTCCTGTCCACCATCGACTACCCGGGCCGGGCGCTGGTGCTACGGCAGAGCACGCGCGCCCACATCCGGGCGCGGCACAGCGCGCCCATGTGGTTCCTTGGCGATCATTACCTGCTGTCCCACGGCACCGTGAACGGCCTCGACCGGATGGTGTTCTTCGTCGACACCGGCGGCGGCGACATCGGATTCACCGCGCCACGCTCCACCTTCGCCGCGGCCGGGGTCACGGTTCCCCCTGGTGACGGCCTCCACCAGGTGACCGTCCAGAAAGTGACGCTCGGCTCCGCCACCCGTCGTCAGGTTCCCGGCCTCATCGGCGCGTTTCCCGACTGGTTCGAGAACGGCTTCGGCTTCCGCATCGGCGGGCTGCCGACCCACGCGTTCTTCAAGCCGTACGCGCTCACCTTCGACTTCGGCCGCATGCGGATCCTCATGGATCCGGGGCGCTGAAAGCCCGCGCTTCGCGTGACTCCGCGATCTCGCCACGTGATGTTCACGAGGGTTGGCCCCGGCGTGTTGTCATGCGCGGTGAGCTGGGGAGACTTACTGCAGGGCGAGGGCTTGGAGGCGGCGACGTGGCGAGCGGCTTCACCGGGGAACGGCGCGTCCATCTGGAGTCGCTCGCCGAACTGCTGCCCGACGTGGGCCTGGTCAGCCGGTTGGTCGGCGAGGACGATCCGGTGTTGTGGGTGTGGCATCCGCACACCGGCCGCCAGACGATCATCTTCGCGACTCCGTCCGGCCAGGGCTGGCTCTTCCTGTGGTCTCCCGGCGGGCAGGGCAGGGCGGACGATCCGGAGAGCACGGCCGCCGCCCTGCGCCGGGCGCTGGACGCGGACCAGCCCTAGCCGCTTCAGCGCAGCTTGGGCGAGACATCCTCCACCTGGCACACGGCGCGCCAGACGGTCTTGGCGCTCTCACCGTCGGCCAGCGCCTGCGCCACCGTTCGCCCGCCGAGCGGGGCGAGCACGTAGTCGCGCGCCCATGACTCGGCGTAGGTCTCACCGAAGTGAGCGTTCATCCGTCTCCAGAACTCGGTCAGGCGCATGCACTCAAGTATGGAAGCCCGCCACGGGTGGGTAGGACATCCCCATGCCAAAGACCCCCAAGTCTTCACCCCCGAAGTCAGCCATCGCCAGGGCCAACCGGGCCAAACGCCGCCGGTTGCAGCTCGCGCTGCGCCTCGCCGTACAGATGGAGAAGGCGGAGCGTGCCGAGCGGCACGCGGGCATCAGGCGGTTACCGCGTGCGGGCAGGCCGCGAACGCGCAAGGCGTCGCGGCGCTAGGTCACATCACCCGCGCGCCGTACATCTCACCGAGATGGTCGGCGAGCAGCTCCAGGCGGGCGCCGTCGGGGTCCTTGAAGTAGATGGAGGCGCCGCTCTCGATCTGGTGCGGCACGCCGGCCATCTCCAGCTTCCCGCGCAGCCTTTCCCACGTGGCGGGGTCGACGGAGATCGCGATGTGGTGCAGCCCGCCGAGCACTTCCTGGTACGGCCCGAGGTCGAGGCCGGGGAAGTCGAAGAAGGCGAGCAGGTTGCCGTTGCCGACGTCGAAGAAGAAGTGGCTGGAGCCCTTGTAGTCGCGGTTCTCGATGATCTCGGTGAGCGGGAATTCCAGGAGTTCCTGGTAGAACGTTATGGTCCGTTCCACGTCGGACGACAGCAGGGCCACGTGGTGCAGGCCGCGTGCGCTGCTGGACGGCCGGTGCGGTAAGACGTAACGTCGCCTGAGCTCCGCACGGCGGGCTTCGATGGACGCGTAGTCAATGGTCACGGTCGCTCTATGTCCGCCATGGCACCCGCTCAATCACGCGCTGTCGTGCGAATGCGGTTTCTGTCGGTGACGCGAGGCAGTATGTGCTGGTGAGCTCGCTAGACCACTTCAGCCAGGTGACCAGGCAATGGTTCACCGGAGCATTCCAGGATCCCACCGCCGCCCAGGAGGGGGCGTGGGAGTCGATCGCGCGCGGCGACAACACCCTGGTCGTGGCGCCCACCGGGTCGGGCAAGACGCTGGCGGCGTTCCTGTGGTCGCTCGACCGTCTCGCCGCGACTCCGGTCGATGAGCGGGCCCAGAAGCAAGCCGCCCAGGGGCGGGCCCGGGAGCGAAACGGGCGCAAGGGCACGCGCGTGCTCTATGTGTCGCCGCTCAAGGCGCTGGCCGTCGACGTCGAGCGCAACCTGCGCGCGCCGCTGGCGGGCATCAAGCAGACGGCGCGGCGGCTGGGGCTGCCGGTGCCGGAGATCTCGGTGGCGATCCGCTCGGGCGACACCCCGGCGGAAGACCGCAGGCGGTTCGCCGCCAGGCCGTCCGACATCCTGATCACGACGCCCGAGTCGCTGTTCCTGCTGCTCACCAGCCAGGCTCGCGAGGCGTTGCGCGGGGTCGAGACGGTGATCGTCGACGAGGTGCACGCGGTCGCGGCCACCAAGCGGGGCGCGCATCTCGCGCTCACCCTGGAGCGGCTCGACGCGCTGCTCGAGCGGCCCGCGCAGCGCATCGGGCTGTCGGCGACCGTGCGCCCGGTGAGCGAGGTGGCGACGTTCCTGGGCGGGGTTCGCCCGGCCACCGTGGTGCAGCCGCCGTCGGAGAAGCAGATCGAGATCGAGGTCGTCGTCCCGGTCGAGGACATGACGGAGATGGAGGGCGGCAAGCCTCAGGAGGGCGAGGAGTTCGCACCCGAGCCGAGCGGCAGGTCGATCTGGCCGCATGTCGAAGACCGGCTTTTCGACCTCATCGGGGCGCACAGTTCGACGATCGTCTTCGCCAACTCGCGGCGGCTGGCCGAGCGGCTGTGCACCCGGCTCAACGAGCTGGCATATGAGCGCGAGCACGGCGCGGAGGCCGTCGATCTGTCGATCTGGGAGACGGGTCCGCCCGATCAGCCGCCCGCCGACGCCAGGCCTGCCCAGCGCACGCCCGCCGAGATGATGGCGCAGGCCGGGTCCGTCAAGGGCGTCGTGACGGAGATCGTGCGCGCTCACCACGGCTCGGTCTCCAAGGAGGAGCGGGCGCAGATCGAGGAGGCGCTCAAGTCGGGCCGGCTGCCCGCCGTGGTCGCCACCTCCAGCCTGGAGCTGGGCATCGACATGGGCGCGGTCGACCTGGTCGCGTGCGTGGAGGCGCCGCCGAGCGTGGCCAGCGGGCTGCAGCGCATCGGCCGGGCGGGCCACCAGGTGGGAGCGGTGTCCAAAGGTGTGATCTTCCCGAAATACCGCGGCGATCTGGTGCAGACGGCCGTGGTGGCCGAGCGGATGAAGAGCGGCGAGATCGAGGAGCTGCGCTATCCGCGCAATCCGCTCGACGTGCTGGCCCAGCAGATCGTCGCCATGACGGCGCTCGACGAGTGGACGGTCGACGAGCTGGAGTCCGTGGTCAAGCGGGCCGCCCCCTATGCCACGCTGCCGCGCGGCGCGCTGGAGGCCACGCTCGACATGCTGGCCGGCCGCTATCCGAGCGAGGAGTTCGCCGAGCTGCGCCCGCGCATCGTGTGGGATCGCGTGACCGGCACCCTGCAGGGGCGTCCGGGGGCGCAGCGGCTCGCGGTCACCAACGGCGGCACCATCCCCGACCGTGGCCTGTTCGGGGTGTTCCTGGTGGGCGAGCGGTCCTCAAGGGTGGGTGAGCTCGACGAGGAGATGGTCTACGAGTCGCGTGTGGGCGACGTGTTCGTGCTGGGCGCGACGTCCTGGCGGATCGAGGACATCACGGCCGATCGGGTGCTCGTCTCACCGGCGCCGGGGCAGCCGGGCAAACTGCCGTTCTGGCACGGCGACGCGCCCGGCCGCCCGGCGGAGCTGGGCAGGGCGATCGGGCGGTTCCTGCGCGAGCAGGCCCAGCAGGGCTCAACCGACCGGATGCGGGCGGCGGGGCTCGACGCCCACGCCTCGGGCAACCTGCTGGCCTACCTCAACGAGCAGCGCGAGGCCACCGGCTACGTCCCCGACGACCGCACGCTGCTGGTGGAGCGCTTCCACGACGAGCTGGGCGACTGGCGGGTGGTGATCCACTCCCCCTACGGCGCCCGGGTGCACGCGCCGTGGGCGCTCGCCGTCAACCGGCGGCTGCGCGAGCGTTACGGCGTCGACGTGCAGGCCGTGCACTCCGACGACGGCATCGTGCTGCGCATCCCCGACACGCTGGCCGAGCCCCCCACCGACGTGGCGGCGTTCGACGCCGAGGAGATCGAGCAGATCGTCACCGAGGAGCTGGGCGGGTCAGCCATGTTCGCCTCCCGGTTCAGGGAGTGCGCGGGGCGGGCGCTGCTGCTGCCGCGCCGCACGCCGGGCAGGCGCAGCCCGCTGTGGCAGCAGCGGCAGCGGGCCGCCCACCTGCTGGGCGTGGCCTCTCAATACGCCTCGTTCCCGATCGTGCTGGAGACGATGCGCGAGTGCCTGCAGGACGTCTTCGACGTGCCAGGCCTCGTCCAGCTCATGCGCGACATCGCGGCGCGCAGGGTGCGGCTGGTGGAGGTGGAGACCTCGCAGGCCTCCCCGTTCGCGGCGTCGTTGTTGTTCCACTACGTGGGCGCGTTCATGTACGAAGGCGACGCGCCGCTGGCCGAGCGGCGGGCGCAGGCCCTGGCCCTCGACACCTCGTTGCTGTCCGAGCTGCTCGGACAGGCCGACCTGCGCGAGTTGCTCGACCCCGACGTGATCTCCGACAGCGAGCGCGAGCTGGCCCGGCTCGACCGGCCGCTGCGCGACGCGGAAGACCTCGCCGACCTGCTGCGCTCGCACGGGCCACTGGTGGCGCCCGACGTGAGCGTGCGCGGCGGCGACCCGGCCTGGTTGCAGGAGCTGGAGCGCGCGCGGCGGGCGATCAGGGTGCGCGTCGCGGGCGAGGAGCAGTGGGCGGCCATCGAGGACGCGGCGCGGCTGCGTGACGCGCTCGGCGTGCCCCTGCCGGTGGGGGTGCCGCACGTGTTCCTGGAGCAGGTCGCCGACCCGCTGGCCGACCTGGTGGCACGGCACGCCCGCACGCGCGGGCCCTTCCACGCCGGCACGGCCGCGGCCAGGTTCGGGCTGGGCGTCGCCGTGGTGACGGACGCGCTGCGGCGGCTTGCGGTGACCGGGCGGGTGGTCAGCGGCGAGTTCCGGCCCGGCGGGCGGGGCGAGGAGTGGTGCGACGCCGGGGTGCTGCGGATGTTGCGCCGCCGGTCGCTGGCAAGGCTCCGCAAGGAGGTCGAGCCGGTCACGCCGGAGACGCTGGCCGTGTTCCTGCCCGCCTGGCACGGCATCACCGGCTCGGGGCCGGCCTCGGCCGAACGGGCGGGAGCGGCCAGGGCGATGGACTCCCTGGTCCGCTCCATCGAGCAGCTCCAAGGGGCGGCCGTGCCCGCGTCCGCGCTGGAGACGCTGGTGCTGCCCGCGCGGGTGCCCGGCTACCATCCGGCGCTGCTCGACGAGTTGACGTCGTCCGGCGAGGTGATGTGGGCGGGGCAGGGCTCGCTGCCCGGCGGTGACGGCTGGGTGTCCCTCTTCTTCACCGACACCGCGCCGCTGCTGCTCCCCGAGCCCGCCGAGATCACCATGACGCCCGTGCACGAGAGCGTGCTGGAACTCCTGGGCGGGGGTGGCGCGCTGTTCTTCCGCGGGATCTCCGACCAACTCGGCTCGCTCGACGACACGACGCTCGTCGCCGCGCTGTGGGACCTGGCGTGGGCGGGGCGGGTGTCGGGTGACACGCTCGCGCCGTTGCGGGCCACCCTCGGCACCGGACGGCCCGCCCACCGGCCCGCCACCACGCGGCGGCGCCGGGCGGTGCTGCCGAGCAGGAGCGGGCCGCCCACGGTGGCCGGGCGGTGGTGGTTGCTGCCCGAGCCCGCCCCCGACGCGACGCAGCGGGCCAACGCCCAGGCCGAGGTGCTGCTCGAACGGCACGGGGTGGTGACGCGCGGGGCGGTGACCTCCGAGCGGCTGCCCGGTGGGTTCACGCCGATCTATCAGGTGTTGCGGGCGTACGAAGAGAGCGGGCGGTGCCGGCGAGGCTACTTCGTCGAGGGGCTGGGTGGTGCCCAGTTCGCGCTGCCCGGGGCGGTCGACCGGATGCGCGCCATGGCACCGGGCATCGCCCCGGCCGCGTCCGGCTTCGGGGCGGGAACCGGGCTCGGGGCGGGAACCGGGCTCTGGGCCGCTTCCTCGGGTTCAGGGCGGTCGGGCGACTCCGGGGGGCGGGCCGTGGTGCTCGCCGCCGCCGACCCGGCCAGCCCGTACGGCGCCGCGCTCCCCTGGCCGCAACATCCCGGCGACGTCGGGCACAAGCCGGGCAGGAAGGCCGGGTCCCTGGTGGTCCTGGTCGAGGGTCATCTGGTGCTCTACGTCGAGCGGGGTGGCAAGACCCTGCTGTCGTTCACCGACGACACGCGTCTGCAACCGGCCGTCGACGCCCTGGCACTGGCCGTACGCGACGGCGCGCTGGGCAAGCTGACCGTGGAGCGGGCCGACGGGGCCGCCATCGCCGACTCGCCGCTGGCGGCCGCGCTGGAGGCGGCCGGTTTCCACCCGACACCCCGCGGCCTGCGCCTGCGTGCCTGACCGCGCCCCGGCATTCCTCCGGCGCAGCGCCCCGGGTGGCGGTCAGAGGACGACATCTCCGGGCGGATGGGCGCGCCCCGGACACGGCAAGGGCCCCCGGAAGGCCGGGAGCCTGACGGCCTGTACTCTCCTGCCGGGCCAAGCGCCGCGCGAGGGCGGTCGCCGGGTAGGGACGCTTCCGCCCGGCTCGCGCGGGCCGCGAAGATGGGTCGCGTGGGGCGTCTGAAACGTTCACGCACCGATCTCAGCACGGGCAGGAACCTTGAGATCTATCTGACGGCACTCATCGCGCTCGCGGTGGGCGTGCTCGGCGTCTTCAGCGTCGACAACGCGCAGGTCCTGCTGATCGATCCGCAGGGCACGGTGCCGGAGGAGGCGGCCAGGAGGAGCACGATCCCCGGCCGGTCCGAGGTCTTCGAGCACCGGGTCAGTACCTGCTGCGCGATCTGGTCGGCAAGGGCGACGTCGAGGTGCGGTTCCTGCCGTTCGTGCCGGCGTTCGGGCTGGTGGTCCTGGATGCCGGCGATGGCGACGGGGTGATCCACGTCGAGCTCGGGACGCACCGGTCGGCGGGCCGCGATCCCGTCTTCACGCTCACCCCGCGCCGTGACCACTTCTGGTACGAGCACTTCAAGGGAGAGTTCGAGCGCATGTGGGAGGTCAGCCAGGTGGCGGAGGCGGCCGACTGGAGTCCACGCGGGGAAGACTGACCTCGCAAGGGAGCTGTATACGATAAGTCGTCAAATGACTGGTATGACGCTGGGCGCGGCCCATCAGACGTTACGCGACGAGGTCACCAAGGAGCTGCGGCGCCGCATACTCTCCGGGGAGCTCGCCCAGGGCGAACGGCTGGTCGAGGACCGGCTGGCCGCCGCGCTCGGCGTCTCGCGCAACCCGGTACGCGAGTCCATCCGGGTGCTGGCCGCCGAGGGATTCATCGAGGTCGTCCCCCGGCTCGGTGCCACGGTCGCCCGCCTGTCCGTCGAAGAGGGCGAGGAGCTCTTCGACGTGCGCATGGCGATCGAGGGGCTCGCGGCCCGGCTGGCGGCGCGCAAGCGCGATCCGGCCTCCGCCGAGCGGCTGCGCCACGTGCTCCAGCAGGCCAGGGATGCGGTGGACGGCGGGCGCCTGGAGCAGGTGGCCGACCTCAACACCGCCTTCCACCTGGCCGTGGGCGAGGCCGCGGGCAACTCCTACCTGAGTCTGATGATGAAGCCGATGCTCCAGCGGGCGCAGTGGGTCTTCAGCCAGACCGCCGCCGCGCGGGGCCCGCACTCATGGTCAGAACACGTAAGCCTGCACGAGGCCATCGCCGCGGGCGACGAGGACGAGGCGCAGGCCAGGGCGATCGCGCACGTGGCCGCGGCCAGGAGATCGTTCCTGGTGGCCGTGGGCCGTACGACGAAACACCCGAACGATTAGAAAACGGTCAGATAACAACACAGCGTTATGAAACACTTATGAAATGTCAGGTCTTGTATACAGTCTCCTAAACGTCCCTACGGAGGCCCCATGAGACCGTCCCCCAGGCTCGTCGCGGCGCTCGCCGTTCTCCCCGTAGCCCTGTCGGCATGCGGCGGAGGCGGATCCACCGGCACGCCCGCCGCACCTCCATCCATCGCCGACGCCACCACCGACAACCGGCCGGTCAAGGCGGGCGGCACGCTCAACATCGCGCTCAACGCCGACCCCGACGCACTCGACCCGAGCTCCGCGACGACACTGGTGGGCCGCGAAGTCTTCGCGAACATGTGCGAGAAGCTCTACGACATCGACGCGGCCTCGGCCCTGGTGCCGCAGCTGGCCGCCGCGCTGCCAGAGGTCTCCGATGACGGCAAGGAGGTGACGATCAAGCTGCGCGAGGGCGTGAAGTTCAACGACGGGACGCCGCTCGACGCCGAGGCCGTCAAGAAGTCGCTCGACCGGCACCGCACCTGGAAGAAGTCGGCGCGCCAGGCCGACCTTGCTCCGGTCGACAAGGTCACCGTGGTCGACCCCGCCACGGTCAGGCTCACGCTTTCGCAGGCGTTCACCCCGCTGACCGCGCAGCTCGCCGACCGCGCCGGAATGATCATGTCGCCCAAGGCGCTGGACGAGGCGGGCGACAACTTCGGCGCGAGCCCCGTGTGCGTGGGACCGTTCACGTTCGCCGGCCGCACCTCCGGCAGCCAGATCGTGCTGGAGAAGGCGCCCGACTACTACGACGCGGCCAAGGTCAAGCTCGACAAGCTCGTCTACAAGATCATCATCGACCCCAACGTACGGGCGGCGAACCTGAAGTCCGGCGACGTGCAGGTGGCCGACCAGCTCGCCACCACCACGGTCAAGGGTGTGCAGGCCGACCCCAACCTGAAGGTCGTGGCGGGCGGCGGCCTCGGCTACTACGGCGTCACGATCAACGTCGGCAACGCCAACGGAGCCACGGAGAAGGCCGGCGAGGTGGACACGGCGCTGGGCAAGAGCCCGCAGCTGCGCGAGGCGTTCGAGCTGTCCCTCGACCGCGAGCTGATCAACAAGACCGTCTACAACGGCCTGTACGAGGCCGACTGCTCCCCTCTGCCACTGGACAGCCCCTACCGGGTTCAGGACCTGCAGTGCTCGAAGCGCGACCTGGCCAAGGCCAAGCAGCTCGTGCAGGCGTCCGGGGTGCCGACGCCGATCCCCGTCAGCCTCAACACGCCCAACGACGCCACCAACATCCGCCTGGCGCAGGTCATCCAGCAGATGGCCAAGGAGGCGGGCTTCAACGTGAGCGTGAAGACGGGCGAGTTCGTCAGCAACCTGGAGCAGGGCAAGGCCGGTGACTTCGACGCCATGCTGGTCGGCTGGTCGGGCCGGGTGGACCCGGACGGCAACCTCACCGGCATGGTCACCAGCCGCGGCGCCAACAACTACAGCGGCATGTCCGACCCGGGCATCGACGACCCGGTCAAGGATGCGGCCGCCGAGTCGGACACCGCCAAGAGGGCGGAGCTCTACAGCAGCGCGACGAAGAAGATCGCCGAGCTGCGCGGGATCGTGTACCTCTACCACAACAAGTACTACCTGGGCATGAACAAGAACGTCGCCGGAGTCCAGTACTTCAAGGACGGCCTGCCGCGCTTCGTCACCGCCGGGTTCACCGCCTGATGCTCTGGTTCATCCTCCGGCGCTGCGGATCCGCGGTGATCGTCATGTTCCTGGGCAGTGTCCTGATCTTCCTGGGGATCAGGGCGCTGCCCGGCGACCCGGCCACCGTCATGGCCGGCCAGGAGGCCTCACCCGAGGTGGTCGAGGCCATCCGGCAGGAGTTCGGCCTGGACAAGCCGTTGCCCGCACAGTACCTCGACTACATCGGCCAGACCCTGACCGGCAACCTCGGCCGTTCCACGCAGGACCAACTCCCGGTGATCGACATCATCGCCGAGCGGTTGCCGGTGACGCTGGAGCTGTCCGCCCTGGCCATGCTGGTCGCGATCGTCATCGGCGTGGGCGCGGGCATCGTCGCCGCGGTGCGCCGCGGCAAGGTCGCCGACTACGTCGCCACCGGGTTCGGCCTGGCCGGGTTGTCGGTGCCGCACTTCTGGCTGGGCCTGCTCGCCATCCTGCTGTTCGCGGTCACCTGGCGGGTGCTGCCCGCCTCCGGATACGTGCCCTTCACCCAGGACCCGGCCCAGAACCTGCAGCGCATGATCCTGCCCGCCCTCGTGCTCGGCACCGGCTTCGCGGCCATCCTGATGCGGCAGACCCGCTCGGCCATGCTGGGCGCGCTGTCGGCCGACTACGTCAGGACCGCGCGGTCCAAGGGCCTGTCGGAGGTCAAGGTCGTGGGCACGCACGCGCTGCGCAACAGCCTGACGACCGTCGTCACCGTGCTCGGCCTCCAACTCGGCGCCCTGATCAGCGGCGCCGTCGTGACCGAGCAGATCTTCGTGATCCCCGGGTTCGGCAAGCTGACCGTGGACGCGGTGCTGACCAGGAACTACCCGGTCATCCAGGCCGTCGTGCTGATCACCGTGATCGGCTACGTCGTCGTCAACCTGCTGGTCGACATCGCCTACGCCTTCCTCAACCCGCGGATCAGGCTGTCGGGGGGCTCCCGTGACTGAGCAGCAGGCCGTCGCAGCGGGCCGGGCCGCCCGCAGGCGCAGGTTGTGGCGGCGCTTCCGGCGGCGGCCGATGCCCATGGCCGGGCTGGTGCTGGTCGTGGGCTTCGTGCTGCTGGCCCTGGCGGGGCCGCTGGTCACCGGCGACCCGGCCGCGCAGGACTACCTGGCCACGCTGGCGCCGCCGTCGCCCGCGCACCTGATGGGCACCGACGACCTGGGCAGGGACGCGTTCGCCAGGATCGCGCACGGCGCGCAGGTGTCGCTCCAGGCCGGGGTGTTGTCGACCCTGCTCGCGATGGCCGTGGGCATCCCGATCGGGCTGGTCGCCGGGTTCTACCGGCGCTGGCTCGACCCGATCGTGATGCGGCTGGTGGACGTGACGCTGGCGTTCCCCTTCCTGGTGTTCGCGGTGGGCCTGGCGGCGATCATCGGGCCGTCGCTGAAGGGCGTGGTGCTGGCGCTGGGCTTCTCCCAGCTGCCCGCCGTCATCCGCATCACCCGGGGCGAGGTGCTGGCGGTCAGGGAGATGGACTACGTGGCCGCGGCCGTCGCCGACGGCGCCGGCGACGGGCACATCATCTTCAGGTACGTGCTGCCCAACTGCGCCAGCCCGCTCATCGTGCAGGCCACGGTGGCGATCCCGGCGGCCATCATCGGCGAGTCCACCCTGTCGTTCCTGGGGCTCGGCGTGCAGCCGCCGACGGCCTCGTGGGGTGTGATGCTGACGACCGCGCAGCAGTACCTGAGCGACGCGCCGTGGCTGGCCGTCTGGCCCGGCCTGATGATCGCGCTGGCCACGCTCGGCTTCAACCTGCTCGGTGACGGGCTGCGCGACGTACTGGACCCGAGGAGCGGCCGATGAGCCTGCTGGAGATCACCGACCTGACCGTCGAGTTCGACACCGAGGACGGCTTGGTGCAGGCGGTCAGGGACATCTCGCTCACCCTGGACGAGGGCGAGATCCTGGCGCTGTGCGGCGAGTCCGGCTGCGGCAAGTCGGTCACCGCGATGTCGGTGCCCCGGCTGCTGCCCCCGGAGACGACCCGGCTGTCCGGCTCGGTGAAGCTGGACGGCCGCGAGCTGACCACGCTGCCCGAGCCGGACATGCGGCACGTACGCGGCAAGGACGTCTCGGTCGTCTTCCAGGAGCCGATGACCTCGCTCAACCCGTCGTTCAGCGTCGGCTACCAGATCACCGAGGTGCTGCGCAGGCACGAGGGCCTGTCGCGGCGGGTGGCCGGCGACCGCGCGGTGGAGCTGCTGGAGCTGGTCGGCATCCCGGCGGCGGCGCGCAGGATGAAGGAATATCCGCACCAGCTGTCCGGAGGCATGCGGCAGCGCGTGATGATCGCGATCGCGGTGGCCTGCTCGCCCCGGGTCCTGATCGCCGACGAGCCCACCACGGCGCTCGACGTGACGATCCAGGCGGGCGTGCTGGACGTGTTCCGCGACCTGCGCGACCGGCTCGGCACGGCGATCATCCTGATCACGCACGACCTGGGGGTGGTGGCCGACATCGCCGACCGGGCCGTGGTCATGTACGCGGGCCGCGCCGTGGAGCAGGCCACGGTGACCGAGCTGTTCGCGAACCCGCGCCACCCGTACACGCTGGGGCTGATGAAGGCCCTGCCCACCGCCGCGGTCGGCGGCCGGCTGGCGGAGATCCCCGGCATGGTGCCCTCGCCGCTGTCCGACCCCGACGAGTGCGCCTTCCACGACCGCTGCCCGCGCGTCCAGGTCGACTGCCGCGTCTCGCGGCCCCCGCTCGTACGCCAGGCGGAAGGCCATCTGGCGGCCTGCTTCCACCCCGGAGGTCAGTCGTGATCCTGCGCATCGACAACCTGGTCAAGCACTACGGCCAGGTGCGCGCCGTGGACGGCCTGTCGCTGGAGATCGGCCAGGGCGAGGTGCTCGGCCTGGTCGGCGAGTCCGGCAGCGGCAAGTCCACGGTGGGCAAGTGCGTGCTGCGCCTGACCGACCCGACCGCGGGCACGATCGAGCTGGCCGGCCGCGACATCACCCGCCTGTCGCGCCGGGCCATGCGCCCGCTGCGCAGGGACGTGCACATGGTCTTCCAGGACCCCTTCTCCTCGCTCAACCCCCGCTTCACGATCGAGCAGATCGTCGGCGAGCCGCTGCTGCGGCACAAGGTGGCCGACCGCCGGGGCGCCTCCGAGCGGGTGTCGGCCATGCTGGAGAAGGTGGGGCTGCGGCAGGAGATGCGCTCGCGGTTTCCGCACGAGCTGTCCGGCGGGCAACGCCAGCGGGTGGGGCTGGCCAGGGCGCTGATCCTGGAGCCGAAGCTGGTCGTGGCGGACGAGCCGGTGTCGGCGCTCGACGTGTCCGTGCAGGCGTCCGTGCTCAATCTGATCACCGATCTGCAGCGGGACATGGGCTTCTCCTGCCTGTTCATCACGCATGACCTGTCGGTCGTGGAGTTCCTGGCCGACCGGATCGCTGTCATGTACCTGGGCAAGATCGTGGAGTCGGGCCCGAAGGCGGAGATCTTCGCCGCGCCGCGGCACCCGTACACGCAGGCGCTGCTGTCGGCGGCCCCGGTGGCCGATCCGGTGCGGCAGCGCGAGCGGCGCAGGATCGTGCTCGGCGGCGACGTGCCGAGCCCGGTCGATCCGCCCTCCGGGTGCCGGTTCCACACGCGGTGCCCGCTGGCGTACGACGCCTGCCGCACCGACGAGCCCTCCTTGACCGACACGCGGGGCGACGGGCATCCGGCCGCGTGTCACCTCATCACGGCGGACCGCATCCCCGACGCGGCCGCTCATCGCTAGAAGGAGAATGGTTTGTTCACCACCAGGCCCGAGCTCTCAGGTGATTTCGGCATGGTCGCCAGCACGCACTGGCTGGCTTCGGCCGCCGGCATGGGCGTGCTGGAACGCGGCGGCAACGCCTTCGACGCGGCCGTTGCCGCCGGGTTCGTGCTGCAGGTCGCCGAGCCCCATCTGAACGGCCCGGGCGGTGAGGTGCCGATCCTGCTGTGGAGCGAGGCCGACCAGAAGGTGTCGGTGGTGTGCGGCCAGGGCGTGGCGCCCGCCGCAGCCACGATCGGGCACTACACCGGGCTCGGCCTGGACGTGGTGCCCGGCACGGGGCTGCTGGCGGCGACCGTGCCGGGGGCGTTCGGCGGCTGGATGCTCATGCTGGAGCGCTGGGGCACCTGGTCGCTGGCCGACGTGCTGGCCCCCGCGATCCACTACGCCGAGCACGGGGTGCCGGTGCTGGAGCGGATCTCCGCCACGGTCGAGTCGGTCGCGGAGCTGTTCACCGAAGACTGGCCGACGTCGGCGGCGACGTGGCTGCCCGGCGGCGCCGCGCCCGCGCCGGGGTCGAAACTGGCCAACCCGGTGCTGGCCGCCACCTACCGCCGGCTGGTGGCGGAGGCCGAGTCTGCGTCGAGCACGCGCGAGGGGCAGCTCGCCGCCGCCAGGAGGGCCTGGTACGAAGGCTTCGTCGCCGAGGCGATCGCCGAGTTCAGCACCAAGACGGCCTGGCGCGACAGCTCGGGCGAGGTGCACGGCGGGCTGCTGACCGGCGACGACCTGGCCGGCTGGGCGGCCTCCGTCGAGGATCCCGTGACCTTCGACTACCGCGGGCACACCGTGTGCAAGACAGGGCCGTGGGGGCAGGGTCCGGTGTTCCTGCAGCAGCTCGCGCTGCTGTCCAGGTTCGACCTGGACGCGATGGGGTACCTCAGCGCCGACTACGTGCACACGGTGACGGAGGTCGCCAAGCTCGCCTTCGCCGACCGCGAGGCCTGGTACGGCGATGCCGACGTGCCCATGTCCGACCTGCTCGGCGAGGCGTACAACGCGGAGCGGTGCGTCCTCGTCGGCCATGAGGCCAGCCTGGAGCTGCGGCCGGGCGCTCCCGGCGGGCGGGCGCCCAGGTTGCCCGACCTCCCCGCGCCCGGCACCTCCAGCAGCGCGCCCGGCATCTCCGGCGCGCGCGCCCCGCAGGGCGTCGGCGAGCCCACGGTGGCCAAGAGCGCGGGCGGCGTGGAGGTGACCTCCGCCGACGGCACGGTCAGGGGCGACACCTGCCACGTCGACGTGGTCGACCGGCACGGGAACATGGTCTCGGCCACACCCAGCGGCGGCTGGCTGCAGAGCTCGCCCACCATTCCCGCGCTGGGCTTCTGCCTGGGCACGCGGGCGCAGATGTTCTGGCTGCAGGAGGGCCTGCCGGCCTCGCTGCGGCCTGCGACGCGGCCGCGCACCACGCTGTCGCCCTCGTTCGCGCTCAGGGATGGCCGGCCGTGGCTGGCGTTCGGCACCCCGGGCGGCGACCAGCAGGACCAGTGGAGCCCGAACTTCTTCCTCTCCGTCGTGCACGGCGGGCTGAACCTGCAGGAGGCCATCGACGCCCCCATGTTCCACTCCGAGCACTTCCCCAGCTCGTTCTTCCCCCGCGGCTCGCGCCCTGGCGTCCTGCACGTCGAAGACCGCCTCGACCCGGGCGTCGTCGCGGAGTTGCGGCGGCGCGGGCACGAGGTCGAGGCGCAGGGTCCGTGGGCGCTGGGCCGGCTCAGCGCGGTCGCCCGTGACGGCGCCTTCCTCAAGGCCGCGGCGAACCCGCGGGGCGCGCAGGGCTACGCCGTCGGCCGATGACGGCTAGGCGACCGTCGCCTCGATCAGGTCGTCCACCACCTCGGCCAGGTCGTTGCCCCTGGAGTGCACCCGGCGCTGGCGCATGGCTCCCGAGCCCTGGCGCAACAGCCGGTCCAGACCCTCCTGGACGAACGTCAGGTCGCCCGCCTCGGCCAGCGCCGGGCGTACGTGCTCCAGGAGGCGCCCCGCCATCACCGGGGCGGGCACGAGCGTGCCGTGCCGCACGTCCATGCTGTCGCCCAGCAGCCCGTCGCGGGCGGCCCGCCAGTAGGAGGCGCGCAGCACCTCGGCGGGGACCGGCAGCCCTCTGTCGCCGCGCCCGACGGCCTCCAGGGAGGTCACGACCAGGGCGCGGATGAGCCCGATCAGGGTGAGGCTGTCGGCCACGTCGAGGGGCACGTCGGCCACCCTGATCTCCACGGTCGGCAGGCGCGGCGACGGGCGGGCGTCCCAGTAGACGGTCTTGGCGTCGAGCAGCGCGCCCGACTCCGCCAGCGAGCGCAGCGCCAGCTCGTAGTCGCGGTACGACGGGAAGTACGGGGGCGCGCCGGAGACCGGCCAGCGCCCCCAGCTGATCACCCGCCAGGACGCGTACCCGGTGTCGCGCCCCACGAAGAACGGCGAGTTGGCGGCCAGCGCGATCAGCGTGGGCAACCACGGCCGCAGGTGGTTCCCGACATAGACCGCGTGCTCCTCGTCGGGGACGTCCACGTGCACGTGCAGGGCGCAGATGCTGATCTCGTCCTGCAGCGCGCGGTAGAGCACCCTGCCCTGGAGGTAACGGTCGTCGTCGGTGAGCGGCGGCTGCATGACGTTCCCCAGGACGGGGATGCCGCTCGCGACGACGGCCAGCCCGCACGAGCGGGCCGCGTCCGCCACTTCCTTGCGCACGGTGCGCAGTTGCGAGCCCAGCTCGCTCAGGTCGGCGGACGGCGGCGTGCGTGCCTCCACCTGGAATCGGGTGATTTCTTGCACCACGTCCAGCACATCCGTGGCCGCGGCCAGGACTTCGGCCGCTCGGGGAGCCACGTGGCGGGTGCGGGGATCGACGATGAGGTATTCCTCTTCGATCCCGATCAACGGAACCATGCCCACACCTCGTTGGGGAGTCCAAAAGCCTCCGTACGAAGTTGTGCCCGTACCGTGCCCTGGGGGAAACCCGTCCGACAGGTGCTTGTCAGATGGGTCCGTAGAGGGCGTATGAGGTGCGTGTGGCCATGGCCCAGTAGCGGTCGCCGTAGGACCAGTGCCACCACTCCGTGGGGTAGTTGACCAGGCCGACGGGCTCCAGCGCGGCGGCGAGGAGCTTGCGGTGGGCGCGGGCGTCGTCGGAGATGGTGGGGGCGGCGGTGTAGCAGGCGCCGTCGCTCTGCTCGGGGTTGTCGTTGACCTGGGTGCCCATGTCGTATTCGGTGCCGTTGGGGGCGCACAGGGTCAGGTCGACGGCGGCTCCGGCGGTGTGGGGGGCGACCTCGACGGGGGACACGTAACGACTCGCCGCGATATAAGACTCGTCGGGCGACATGTCGGGGAACGCCGCCTCCAGCTCCGCCCGGTACCCGTCGAAGATCCGCCGCTGCGTCGCGATGGGGCGGTAGCCCTCGACGATCAGCAGATGGTAGCCGTCGGGCAGCAGGCCTTCCGCCTTCTCCAGGCGGTCGAGCAGGCCGGATCGCAGGTGGGCGTACGCGCCGTCGTCGTCGGCCATGCGCGTGTCCACGCGCAGCCGCCCGCGTACGTCGGTCAGTGGTTCGCCGCACTCCTGCACCGGGACGGAGACGACGCGGGGGTCCGAGATGAGCACGACATCGTTCGGGGACTGCCACATGGGCAGAAATTCTCACACAGTGTCGGAGAAAACCTGTTCCCGGGCCTGCTCCAGAGCCGCCACCAGGGCGCCGCGCAACACCGGGTTGCCGGCGACCCCGGTCGTGACCACGGTGGGCCGGCTCGGGCACACGCGCGCCACCGCCTCCTGCACCTTGGCGGCCAGCCGCGCACCGCCCGCCCTGCCGACGTCGCCGCTCAGCACGATCAGCCCGGGATCGAGCACGACGGTCACGGCGACCGCGCCCACGGCCAGCCGCCCCGCCACCTCGTCCAGGTAGCCCTCGTCGCCGCCGCGCACCAGGTCGGGCACGGTGTTGCCGATGAGCCCGCGCCTGTCGGCCAGCCCGCGCAGGGCGTCGTGGCCCACCAGCCGCTGGAACGAGCCCGACTGCGGCTGGGAGACGTCGGCGGGCAGCGGCTCGCCCGGCACCGGCAGCCAGCCGATCTCGCCCGCTCCCCCGGTGATGCCGCGGTGCAGCTTGCCGCCCAGCATGACGCCGAGCCCCTGGCCGATGCCCGACCAGATCACCACGAAGTCGTCGTGCCCGGCGGCCGCTCCGTACTTGTGCTCGGCGAGGGCGACCAGGTTGACGTCGTTCTCGATCGTCACCGAGGCGCCGAGCGCCTCGCGCAGGCTGGCCAGCACGCCGACGTGCCAGGCCGGCAGGTCGTACGACCAGCGCACGTCCCCGCTGACCGGGTCGACCACGCCTCTGGTGCCGATGACGAAGGAGCGCAACCGGGACAGGCCGATGTTCGCCGCCTCGCAGGCCCGCCGCACGGCCGCGTGCACCGCCTCGACCGGATCGCGACCGTCCGAGGGGTTGAGTGTGATCTCGACCACGGTTCTGCCTGTGATGTCCGCCACACCGACCCTGAGGCTGTCGGGCAGGACCTCGAGCCCGGCGACGTACGCGCAGGAGGGCACCACGGCGTACAGGGCGGCGTGCGGGCCCCTGCCGCCGGCCCGCTCCCCCGTGACCTCGACGAGCCCCCGCTCTTCGAGCCTGACGAGGAGCTGACCTGCGGTGACCTTGGACAGGCCGGTCCGCTGGCCGAGCTCGGCGCGGGTGAGGGGACCGTCTCCGATGAGCAGCTCGAGCGCCGCTCGATCGTTCAGCCGGCGCAGCAACCGAGGGGTTCCCGGGTCTCGGCTCATCGACGTGTCCCCTCTCGTCACGATCGGCTAACGAGCGTTTTTTTAAGGAAAGTTTCTTGTTAGTTTATCAGCATCGTTCGGCATTGACGATCAGCCTGGTGCGGACCGTAGGCCGGCACCCGGGAAGGGAGAACCCTGTGAGGATCGCGAAGATCACAGCCACTACGGTCACCACGGCCGCCCTGGCCCTGGGCCTGGCAGCGTGCGGATCCGGCGAGACGCCTGAGTCCTCACCGAGCGCGGCCGACGCGAGCGGGCCCAAGTACGCCGGCAAAACCCTGACCTTCTGGCGCCTGGGCGACAGCAACCCCGAGGCCCAGAAGTACACCGACGAGCTGGCCGCCGAGTTCGAGAAGCAGACCGGCGCCAAGGTGAAGGTCGAGTGGATCCCGTGGCAGCACGTCAACGACAAGTTCACGGCCGCGGCGGCGGGCGGCGCCGGCCCCGACGTGACCGAGATCGGCAATGACCAGGTCCCGCTCTGGCAGAGCCAGGAGGCGCTGGAGCCCATCACGGACATCGTGGCCTCGGGGGACCAGACCCAGATCCCCAAGAACCTGATGGGCCTGGAGACCATCGACGGCGAGACGTACGCCGTGCCGTGGGGCGGCGGCAGCCGCGCGGTGCTCTACCGCGCCGACTGGTTCAAGGAGCTCAAGATCGAGGTGCCCAAGTCCTGGGACGAGCTCGTCGCCGCAGCCAAGAAGATCCAGGCCGAGAAGGGCTCCGACGTCGACGGCTTCGCCTTCAACGGCGGTTCCGACGCCAACCACCTGCTCGGCGCCCTCGCCTGGACCGCCGGCGGCGAGTACGCCGTCAAGGAGGGCGACACGTGGGTCGGCAAGCTGACCGGGCCGGGCTTCAAGACCGGCTTCGCCCAGTACACCGGCCTGGTCACCGACGGCCTGTCCAGCAAGTCGCGGCTCAACCAGAACACCACCGAGATCCGCACCCGCTTCTCCAACAACAAGGTCGGCATGTACCTCACCGCCGCGTGGGACCTGGCGACGATCGAGGAGGAGAGCAAGGGCAAGATCAAGGGCGACAAGCTCGCGTTCTTCCCGCTCCCGTCGCAGGCCGGCGGCGAGGCGCAGTCCTTCCTCGGCGGCAACGACATCGCCGTCTGGGGCACCGCGAAGGAGAAGGAGGCGGCCAAGGAGTTCGTGAAGCTGGCCTCCGGCAAGGAATGGGGCGTCAAGTACGCCACCGACGGCGGCCTGCTCCCCGTCTATCCCGACGCCCTCGCCAAACTGGCGGAAGACCCGGTGCAGGCGCCGTTCGCCGCCGCCTTCGCCAAGGCCAAGGCCTTCCCCGCCGACCCGCAGTGGACCGAGGCCAACGAGACCAAGGCGGTGCTGCAGAACGCCGCCCGCAAGGTCATCGAGGGCAAGGCGTCCGCCGACGAGGCGCTGGCCGCGGCCAACAAGGAACTCGAAGACATCCTCAACGCCTCCTGAGCCTATGACGAACACGTCAACACTTTCCCGGGGCGGAGGCCGCTCCTCCGCCCCGGGGTCGCACCGCCCGCGCCCGCCGCGGAAGGCCAGTGGCCTGCCCGCCTGGTCCATCCCCTACGTCCTGCTGATCCCCGGCCTGCTGGTCATCGGCGCGCTGCTGCTCTACCCGCTGATCCAGATGGCGATCATGGCCTTCCAGAAGGTGGGCCTGGTCCAGATCTCCGGCAAGAAGCCGGCCACCTGGGTCGGGTTCGACAACTTCACCGGCTTCGTCGACAACGACATCTTCTGGTCCTCGCTCCGCAACACGGTGGTGTTCGCCGTGATCGCGGTGCCGCTCACCCTCGTCCTCGGCACCGCTGTCGGCGTGCTGCTGCACCGGCTCGGCAAGAAGATGTCGTTGTTCGTCATCATCGGCATCATGTTCGCCTGGGCGGTGCCGCCGGTGGCGCAGGGCGTGATCTGGCGCTGGTTGTTCGACGCCGAGGCGGGCATCGTCAACTGGGCGCTCAACCTGCTGCCCGACTGGCTCTCCACCGCCCTCTTCAGCCGGGCCGACTGGACCGGCGAGCCCTGGCTCAACGACGCCTGGTCCATCTACATGGTGCTGATCATCTGCGTGGTCTGGGCAGGCTTCCCATTCGTGGCCGTCTCGGTGCTGGCCGGGCTCAAGGGGGTCCCCGCCGAGCTCTACGAGGCCGCCAAGGTCGACGGCGCCGCCCCGTGGCGGACGTTCTGGAGGATCACGTTCCCGCTGCTGAAGCCGGTGTTCGCGGTGCTCACCGTGCTCTCGATCATCTGGGACTTCAAGGTCTTCTCCCAGCTCTACGTGCTGGCCGGCACGAGTAACCGGGAGGCCTACAACCTGTCGATGTACGCGGTGACCGAGGCGTTCAAGGCCCCGCCGAAGATGGGCTCGGGCGCGGCCATCGCTCTCGTGCTGACCGTGATCCTGCTCATCGTCACGGCGGCCTACATCCGGCAGATGTTCAAGCAGGAGGACACGTGATGACCCCGCTGGCCCGCAAACGCCTGGGCAAGGTCACGCTCAACACGCTGGGCGTGCTGGTCTTCGTGGTGGCCACCTTCCCCGTCTACTGGATGGTTTCCACCGCCTTCAAGACCAACGACCAGATCTTCACCACCGAATTCATCCCGTTCCCGACGCACTTCACCTTCGAGCACGTGCAGCGCGTGCTCTCCGAGGGCGTGGCCGGCCACTCCATCTGGCTCTACATGCGCAACAGCGCCATCGTCGCGCTCGGCACGATTCTGATCGGAGCGGTCTTCGCGCTGCTCTCGGCCACGGCGGTGGCCCGCTTCAGGTTCAAGGGCCGCACGCCGTTCCTCGCGCTGCTGCTCGTCGTGCAGATGATCCCCGCCGAGGCGCTGGTCATCCCGCTGTTCCTGAGCGTCAAGCGGCTGGGCCTCTATGACCAGCTGCTCGGCCTGATCGTCACGCAGGTGGCACTGACCCTGCCGTTCGGGATCTGGATGTTGCGCACGTTCGTCGCCGCGGTGCCCAAGTCGCTGGAGGAGGCCGCCTGGATCGACGGGGCCAGCCGGTTCACCACCTTCTGGAAGGTGCTCTTCCCGCTGGTGGCTCCCGGGCTCGTCGCGACCAGCATCTTCTCGTTCATCACGGCGTGGAACGAACTGATCATGTCGCTTTACCTGATCAGCGACCCGACCAAGTACACCATGCCCGTCGCCCTGCAGTATTTCTTCGGGCAGAAGGGCACCGACTGGGGCGCCATCATGGCCAGCTCCACGATGATGACCCTCCCCGTCGTCATCTTCTTCCTCGTCGTGCAACGCCGCATGGTCTCCGGCCTGGTCGCCGGGGCCGTGAAGGGCTGACATCCGCTTCCCTACGGCACGCCCGTGCCGTATTCCGCCCTGCCTGAGAACTGTCGACTTCCTCCCCACGGACGAATCGGGAGATCCCAACCGTCACCGGCTGCACCTTCCTGCTTCGCGGGCGACTGCTCCCGGGACGTTTTCGCCCGGACCGCCAACCGCCGGTCCACCCACCGCTACACGGCGGTTCGTTTCCTCCCCAAGGCGTAAGCCGGGGGTCTCCAACGAAAGGAAGGTCCGATGAGCCAGAGTGATCGGGGGCTGCGCCGCCTCGCGGCCGGCACACTGCTCGCCGCTTTCCGGGGCACCACGGCGCCCGAATGGGTGCTGCGCGAGCTTGAGCACGGTCTTGGCGGTGTCACACTTTTCGGCTTCAACGTGGGCGAGCCCGACCAGGTGCGCGACCTGACCACC
This sequence comes from Nonomuraea diastatica, assembly GCF_004349015.1. NCBI lineage: Bacteria > Bacillati > Actinomycetota > Actinomycetes > Streptosporangiales > Streptosporangiaceae > Nonomuraea > Nonomuraea diastatica. Next base: position 23,486 of record NZ_SMKP01000043.1, on the reverse strand, counting down.
ACGCTGCGCGCCGCCGGTGAGCCCGTCATCTCGCTCGACGAGGAGGGCGGCGACGTGACGCGGCTGGCGTACCACGTCGGCAGCCCGTACCCGGGGAACGCGGCGCTCGGCGCGGTGGACGACGTCGAGCTGACCCACCGTGTGCACCGGGCGATCGCCGCCGAGCTGGCCGCCTGCGGCGTGAACCTGAACATGGCGCCGAGCGCGGACGTCAACACCGAGGCGGACAACCCGGTGATCGGCACCAGGTCGTTCGGCACGGACGCGGAGCTGGTCGCCAGGCACACGGTGGCGGCCGTACGGGGTCTGCAGGCGGGCGGCGTGGCCGCCTGCGTCAAGCACTTCCCCGGCCACGGCGCCACCCGGGTGGACTCCCACCTCGCGGTGCCGGTCGTGGACGTCGGCCTCGATGTGCTGCGGGAGCGGGAGCTGACCCCGTTCCGCGCGGCGATCGGCGCCGGGGCCAAGTCGGTGATGACCGCGCACGTGGCGGTGCCGGCGGTGACGGGTGACGCCCCCGCCACGCTGTCCGGGGCCGCGCTGACCGGGCTCTTGAGGGGCGAGCTCGGCTACGACGGCGTGGTCGTCACCGACGCGCTCGACATGCACGCCATCACCAAGAGCGTGGGCCTGGCCGGGGGCGCGGTGCTGACGCTCGCGTCCGGCGCCGACCTGCTCTGCCTCGGCCCGCTGCCCACCTACGACGACATCCAGGCGATCATCGCGGAGATCGTCACCGCCGTGCGCGAGGGCCGCCTGCCGCTGGAGCGGCTGGAACAGGCCGCGGAGCGGGTGGCGGCGCTGCGCGCCTGGTTCGGCGCGCCCCACGAGGCTGCCGCCGAGCAGAACGGCGTCGGCCTGCACGCCGCCCGCCGCGCCGTACGGCTGACCGGCGCACCTGAACCTCTGGTCGAGCCCCTGGTGATCGAGGTGGACACGCCGCCGACGATCGCCGTGGGCGACGTGCCCTGGGGCGTGGGCCCGTGGCTGCCCGACGCGGAGATCGTCAGGGTCGGGCCCGCGGCCGCGGACCTCCCCTTGCTGCTGGCCAAGGCCGCGAACCGGTCGCTGGTCGTCGTGGTCAAGGACGCGCACCGGCATCAGGCCAGCCAGGACCTGGTCTCCGCGCTGCTGGCGGCCCGCCGCGACACCACGGTCATCGAGATGGGGCTGCCCGTGTGGCGGCCCGGCAGCGCCGCCTACATCGCGACGTACGGGGCGGGCAGGCCCAACGCCCAGGCCGCCGTCGAGCTGCTCAGCGGGCGTTAGCTCAGCCCTTGGGAGGACGGCCCCCAGGACGTCCGCCCCAGGTCGGCCCCGGTCGGCCTCGGGAGGTCGGTCCTAGGAAGTGAGCAGGGCCTCCCGAGCCTGGTCGAGCGCGGCCAGCACGGCGCCGCGCAGCACCGGGTTCTGGCCGGTCACCGTGGTGGTGACGACCTGGGGGCGCACCGGGCAGATGCGGGCCACCGCCTCCTCCACCCGAGATGTGAGGGCGGCGCCGCCCGCGTGGCCGACCTCCCCGGCCAGCACCACCAGGCCGGGGTCGAGGATCACGCACACCGCGGCCACGCCCAGGGCGAGCCGGTCGGCGATCTCGGAGAGCAGCGGCTCGCCCTCGGCGCCCGCCGCCACCGCGACCTGGACGCACTCGCCCGCGCTGCCGGCCGCGAAACCGTGGCCGCGAGCCAGCTCGGTCACCGCCTCGGCGCTGACCAGCGACTGCAGGCCGCCCGCCAGCGACGGCAGGCGCCCCGGCATGGTGCGGATGTCCTCGGGCAGCGGGACGCCCGGCACCGGCAGGTAGCCGATCTCGCCCGCGCTGCCGGCACGCCCCCGGTGCAGCTTGCCGCCGAGCATGACCGCGAGGCCCAGTCCGCGGCTCGCCCACAACAACACGAAGTCGTCGATCCCCTGCGCCGCGCCATCGACACGCTCGGCGATGGCGGCGAGGTTGACGTCGTTCTCGATGGTCACCTCGCGCCGCAGGCCTCCGGCGAGGGCTTCGTGGATGCCCTCGTGCCAGCCCGGCAGGTCGAACGAGAAGCGTACGTCGCCGCTGCGCGGGTCGACGACGCCAGGGGTGCCGATCACGACGCCGCGCAGCCTGGCCAGGCTGACCTTGGCGCTGCGGCAGGCCTTGGCGATCGCATCGTGCACCACGGAGACCGGGTCGTCGTTGCCCTTGGGGTCGACGGTGACCTCGGCGATGGTGCGGCCGTGGATGTCGGCTACCGCGGCGGAGATCAGCTCGGGCCCGACCTCCAGGCCGGCGACGTACCCGCTGGAGGGGATCACGGAGTAGAGGGCGGCGTTGGGGCCGCGCCCGCCGGCCTGGGTGCCGACCACCTCGACCAGGCCGCGCTCCTCCAGCCTGGCCAGCGTCTGCGAGGCCGTGACCTTGGACAGGCCGGTCAGGTCGCCGATCTGCCCGCGCGTCATGGGGCCGGTGGCCAGCAGCAGCTCCAGCGCGGCCCGGTCGTTGATCTCCCTCAGCAGCCTGGGCACACCAGGGCGTCGCTCCACGCGGAAATCCCACCCGTCAATCGAAAAGGTTGTTAGAAGTTTAGCGCCGGGCGCCCGTTCTGACGGCCTTGCGACCTACCAGTCTTGACCAGGAGGGATAATCAAGAACATGCGCCTTTCCGCTCGTGTCGACTACGCCCTCCGCGCCGCCGCCGAACTCGCCGCGGCCGGTGCCGGCCCGACTACTGTCGGCGAGCTCGCCAAAGAGCAGGACATGCCCCCCAAATATCTGGAGAACATCCTGCTGCAGATGCGCCGCGCCGGGTTGGTGCGCGGGCAGCGGGGGCCGGAGGGCGGTTATGTGCTGGCCCGCGCCGCCGCCGAGATCTCCCTGGCCGACGTGATCAGGGCGGTGGACGGCCCGCTCGCCAACGTGCGCGGCGAGCGGCCCGAGCACGTCGGCTACCGCGGGCCCGCGGAGTCGCTGCAGCAGGTGTGGATCGCGCTGCGGGCCACCGAACGATCCATCCTGGAGGAGGTCACGCTGGAGCAGGTCGCCTCCGGCGCGTTGCCTGAGCGCATCCGGCTGCTCGCCTCCGACCCCGCCGCCTGGGACTGACCGCCCACCTCAGGCCCGCGGACCCAACCTGACGCGTCAAGCGCACGCAGCCGGCCCGCCGCCTCAACCTGACCGCCCGCGCAGGCCCCGCAACCGGCCCGTTGCCTCAACCTGGCCCGCCCGCGTCAGGCCCGCAGCCGGCCCGCCGTCCAGAACAACGCGAGCGCGGTCAGTTCGGCCACGGCCGCGGCGGCGGGCAGCCAGCCGCTGCCGTGGGCGTCGAGCACGAGCCCGCCGAGCGCGCCGCCACCTGACACCCCGACGTAGACGGCGCTGCTGTTGAGCGCGAGCGCCTGCGGCGCCGCGGAGCCCGCCATCGCGAGCAGCCGGGTCTGCGCGGGTGGCGGTATCCACCACGACACGGCCGCCCACACCATTAGCAACGGCAGGAGCGAGAGCAGCGCCATCGGCCGCAGGAACCAGCAGGCGGTGAAGGCCGCCATCACCGCCGTGAATCCGGCGATCCCGGCCATCAGCGCCCGGTCCGCGCCCCACCGGTCGGCGGCGCGCCCGCCGAGCTGCCCGCCCACCAGCCCGGCCAGCCCCGCCATGGCGAAGATCCAGCCCAGCTCGGCGGGTCCGGCCCCGGCCAGATCCCGCAGGAACGGCGCAAGATACGTCATCAGCATCATGCTGCCCAGCACGATGGCCACGATCCCGAGCAGGCCGACCAGCACCCGGGGCCGGGCCAGCGGAGCCAGGCGGCGTCCCATGGGCATGGCCTCCCCCGGGGGCGGCTCGGGCAGCGTGAGCCTGGTCGCTATGAGCGCGGCGAGCCCCAGCAGCCCGCCGACCCCGAAGGTGGCCGGCCAGCCGAACGCGCCGCCCACCCAGGTGCCGATGGGCACGCCCAGCATCAGGGAGCCGGTCAGCCCGCCCATCACGAGAGCCAGGTAGCGTCCCTGGCGCCCTTCCGGGGCCATGGAGGTCGCGATGGCGTACGCGGCCGGCACGACGGCCGCCGCGGCGAGCGCCGCCAGCACCCGCAGGCCCATGAGCACGGCGTACGAGCCGGCGAACGCGGCCGCCCAGTTGGAGGCCACGAAGAGCGTCAGGGCGCCGGTGATCAGCCCGCGTCTCGGCCAGGTGGCGGTCACCACGGAAGCCACGGGCGCCCCCAGCGCGAACGCCAGCGAGAACACGGTGACCAGCTGCCCGCCGGCCGCCTCGCTGACGCCGAGGTCCGCGGAGATGGCCGGCAGCACGCCCGCGATCACGTAGTCGTCGGTGGCGAAGGCGAACGTGGTGAACGCCAGCGCGAGCAGCCATGCGGGCACGCGGGCACGCTGCCGCACGTCAACGGACATGGGGATCCCCTTGATTAAGGTAACAGTCGTTTCCCAGATAGGGTAACAGTCGTCACCTCAATGACGTCAAAGGGATATCAGCCCATGGCCAGGACCGCCGACCCCAACCGCCGCGCCGAGCTGCTCGACCAGATCGTCGACTATCTGGCGGGACACGGCCTCTCGACGCTCTCGATGCGGCCGCTGGCCGAGCATCTGGGCAAGTCCACGCGCGTGCTGACGCACCACTTCGCCGACAAGGACGAGCTCCTCTCGGCCACCATGGCCCGCCTGGACGAACGGCACCGCGCCTGGTTGCGCTCGTTGCCCGGCTGGGCGGGCTCCGACAGCGTGGGCACGATCATCCGCCGCACCTGGGACTGGCAGTCCTCGGAGGACAATCTGCCCATCGCGCGGCTCGTCCACGAGATCGAGGGCCTGGCGGCGGGCGGGCGTCTGCGCGGCCACGTCCCGCGGCTGCTGGCGGACCGGTCGGAGTTCGTGGCGGGACTGCTGCGCGAGCGGGGCGTGCCGGAGGCCGACGCGCTGCGCATCTCCACGCTGGCCAACTCGGCGTACACAGGACTGCAGATCGACTTGCTCACCACCGGCGACCGCGAGCGCGTCGAGGAGGCTCTGGATCAGCTCTGCGGCCTGGTGGACGAGTGGGTCGCTACTTCCGGGTGAACCAGAGCAGCTCCTTGCCGTCCAGAGCCAGCACCTTCACGACCCCGCCCGACGCCCCGTGCACCACGCTCCCGGCGTCCGCGCCCCACGCGTACCTGGCCTGCTCCGCGCCCGCCACCCGCGTGACCTCGACCGTGCCGGTCACCGGGTCCACGACCGCGAACCCCATGGTCCTGGCCGACTCGCCGGCCTCGACGACGGTCGCGAGCAGCCGCCGCCCGTCAGGAGACCACGCCGGCCGGAACACAGCGGGTGCGGGAGATGGTGGCGTGGCGGGCTTGTCGACGGTGCGCAGGTCACGGTCGCGGCCGGTGGCGCGCTCGCGCAGCCGGATGGTCCCGAAGTCCTTCCGCTGGAGCCGCGTCGAGGACAGGGAGGCCACGTAGCCGCCGCCCGGCGAGACGATCGGCTCCTCCAGGCTGCCGAAGAAGGAGAAGCGCCGCGTAGACGCCGGAGCCCAGCCGTCCAGTCACCCGGTGACCGGCCACCTCGTCAAGATCGTCGTCGCGTAAACCCGAGATTTCTGGCATGCCGCAGTCAGCCTTTCGCCACGTCTGCTCCCCGATCTTCATTATCGTCGCCGAGAGGACGAAACGGGCGCTTCCTAGACTGGAAGGATGCCTGAAGGAGACGCCGTCCACCGCACGGCCGGCCGCCTGCGAGGTGCCCTGGACGGGCACGTGCTCACCAGGTCGGACTTCCGCGTGCCCCGGCACGCCACCGCCGACCTGACCGGGCGCGCTGTCGTCACCACGGTGTCGCGGGGCAAGCACCTGCTCACCCGCGTGGAGGGCGGCCTGACCGTGCACACCCATCTGCGGATGGAGGGGAGCTGGGTGGTGATGCAGGCCGGGCGGCGAACCCCGCCCGGCGACCTGGTCAGGCTCATTCTGGCCAACGAGCGCTGGCAGGCGGTGGGGCTCAGGCTCGGCATGGTGGATCTCGTCAGGACGGATGAGGAGGCACGTCTGGTCGGGCACCTCGGCCCAGACCTGCTGGGGCCGGACTGGGATCCGGATGAGGCCGCGCGAAGACTGCGAGCGGAGCCCGGCAGACCCGTCGGGGAGGCGCTACTCGATCAGCGCAACCTGGCCGGGATCGGCACGATCTATCGAGCCGAGACCCTGTTCCTGCGCGGGATCTGGCCGTGGCGGGCGGTCGGGGAGGTCAAGGATCTGGAAGGGCTCGTGTCACTGGCGCAGCGGATCATGGCCGCCAACGCACATCATCGAACTCCTGCGGGCACGGTGACCACAGGTGACCACCGCCCAGCGAACCGGACGTGGGTCTACGGCAGGGCGGGGAGGCCCTGTCGCCGATGCGGCACCCGCATCAGCCGCGGGGAAATGGGGACAGGCCCACAGGAACGGCTGATCCTGTGGTGTGCCGGCTGCCAACCGCGTTAGGCGGCCACCATGTCCTTGACTTCGGGGAACACGGATTCGGGGATCGACCCGGGGACCGACTCCGACAGGGGCAGACGCTCGTGCTCGGGCACGTCGGCAAGCACGGGGGCAGCCTGGAGCTCCGCCAGCGCGAACTGATCGGAAACTTCACGCAACACCTGCGAAAGGGGCACGCCGAGTGCGCCGCAAATGGATGCGAGCAGCTCGGACGAGGCCTCCTTCTGCCCGCGCTCCACCTCGGACAAGTAGCCGAGCGAAACACGTGCGAGGGTGGACACCTCGCGCAGCGTGCGTCCCTGCCGCACCCGCAACCGCCTCAGCACGTCGCCGAGCAGCTGACGCAGCAGAATCATCTGTCGCTCCCTCCCCGGCGCGGATGTCTTCACCACGCCCCGCGCGATCGGTTCGTGCCGCACATTGGTCTTCTTCGCTTCGTACATACTCCTCGCCGTCATCACTGGGCGCGGCCGGCCAGGGACCGCCGCTCGTGGCGCGTCGCTCGACTCATCAGGCCCGCCTGCCGGGCGCTCGGTGCTTGCAGTTGGCTCACGGACCTCACTCACAGCTCCACCGTACCCGTATCCACCGACACGGCGTCAGACCGTGCGTCGGATGTTCGCTCGGGACGTAACACAGTAATCACCCGGAATGTTCCCCTATGTTCGCCTTCAGCACACCTGACAGGAGATCAACCGCCTCGTCCACCGTCTCTACCCTGATACGTTCGCGCGACCCTCGCAGGGTCAACGCCCGGGCCGAAATCTGCCCGCCGGGCCCGCAGACGGCCGTGTAGACGGTGCCGACGGGCCGTCCGTCCTGGGGCTCGGGCCCCGCCACCCCGGTCACCGCCAGCCCGTACGTGGCCCCGCACACCCGCGCGACCCCCGCCGCCATGGCCGCGGCCACCTCGGGATGCACCGCCCCCTCACGGCGCAGCAGATCGCCGGGCACGCCCAGCAGCTCCTGCTTGAGATCGGTGGCGTAGGAGATCACCCCGCCCACGAACGCCTCGGAGGCACCGGAGACGGACGTGATGGTGGCTCCGATGAGCCCGCCGGTCAGCGACTCGGCGACGGCGACCGTGGCATTCTGAACCACCAGCAACCTCAGGACCCCGGCTACGTCCGCCATCGATCGATCACTTCCCGCGCGCTCGTTTGGCCACCAGGCGCAGCCGGCTCGCCCTGACGACATAGTCGACGCCCGTGCCCACCGTGACGACCACCGCCGCCCCCATCACCGCCCACCTGACGGGATCGGGCACGAAGGGCAGCAGATAGAGCACGATGGCGGCGATCTGCAGCACGGTCTTGACCTTGCCACCGTAGCTGGCCGGGATGACGGCGTGCCGCAGCAGCACGAACCTGAGCGCCGTGATGCCCAGCTCCCTGCCGAGGATCACGACCGTGACCCACCACGGCAGCTCGCCGAGGATCGACAGGCACACCAGGGCCGCGCCGGTGAGCGTCTTGTCGGCGATCGGGTCGGCGATCTTGCCGAAGTCGGTGATGAGGCCGTAGCGCCGGGCCAGCTCGCCGTCGAGATGGTCGGTGATCGAAGCCACCGCGAAGACCGCCAGCGCGGCCACCCGCCAGCCCGTGCCCGGCAGGAACAGGCAGACGACGAAGAAGGGGACGAGCACCAACCGGAGGACCGTGAGGACGTTGGCGATGTTCCACGGGCTTACCACGCGGCGCTCGTCCCTCTTCATGGACCGGCCTTGATGCGCGCGATCAGATCGACCCCCTCGGCGTCGACCACGACCGCGCGCACGATCTCTCCCCGGACCAGGCCGATGCCCTGCACCGTGACCGAGCCGTCGACTTCGGGGCCCTGGTGGGCGGCCCGGCCCTCGTAGCCGCCGTCGCCCAGGTCTTCGTCGATCAGCACGTCGACCTCGGTGCCGATGCGATCTTCAGCACGTTGCGCGGTCAGCTCCTCGGCCAGCTCGGTGAGCGCCCGCACGCGCTCGTCGACGACCTCCTGAGGGAGCTTGCCCGGCAGCTCGGCCGCCTCGGTGCCGTCTTCGTCGGAATAGCCGAACACGCCGATCACGTCGAGCCTGGCGGCCTCCAGGAAGGCGACCAGCTCGCCGAACTCCTCCTCGGTCTCGCCGGGGAAGCCCACGATGAAGTTGGAGCGCACACCCGCCTCAGGGGCGCGCTCACGGATGGTCTCCAGCAGCCCGAGGAAGCGCTGGGGGTCGCCGAAGCGGCGCATCCGGCGCAGGACGGAGCCGCTGGCGTGCTGGAAGGACAGGTCGAAGTAGGCGGCGACGCCGTCGGTGCCGGTGATCACGTCGATCAGGCCGGGACGCAGCTCGGCCGGCTGGAGATAGCTGACCCGCACCCGCTCGACGCCCTCCACGGCCGCGAGCTCGGGCAGCAGCTTCTCCAGCGCCCGCAGGTCGCCCAGGTCTTTGCCGTAGGACGTGGAGTTCTCGCTGACCAGGACGAGCTCGCGCACGCCCCGGTGGGCCAGCCAGTCGGCCTCGGCCAGCAGGTCTTCCGGCTTGCGTGAGACGTAGGAGCCGCGGAAGGCGGGGATGGCGCAGAACGTGCAGCGCCGGTCACAGCCGGAGGCCAGCTTGAGCGAGCCGACCGGGCTCTCGTCGAGCCGCTTGCGCAACACGCGCGGGCCGCTCGCGGGCGCCAGGCCCGCGGGCAGGTCGCCGTGACCGGGGATGTTGGGCATGGGCGCGCTGGCACGGTCCACCGGCGAGATGGGCAGCAGGGTGCGGCGGTCGCGTGGTGTGTGCGGCTTGAGCGGCCGGCCGGCGACCACGTCGTCGAGGCGGCCGCCGATCTCGGCGTAGTCGTCGAAAGAGATCACCGCGCTGGCCTCGGGCAGCGCGTCGGCCAGCTCGTTGCCGTAGCGCTCGGCCATGCAGCCCGCCGCCACCACCTTCGCACCGGAGTCGGCGGCGGCCAGCAGCGTGTCGATGGAGTCTTTCTTGGCCGACTCGATGAAGCCACAGGTGTTGACGACGACGACATCGGGGTCGTCCTCGCCCAGCTGCCAACCGGCAGCCTCAAGTCGCGCGGCCAGCTCCTCGGAGTCGACCTCGTTGCGCGCGCAGCCCAGAGTGATCAGCGATGCGGTTCGGCGGGATGACATGGTGAACACTACGGTATCGGGAGTTGGCCACCACCCGATGCACAGGCTCCCTCAGGTGGCTCCCGCGTGACTATCGCGCCTGAGTTTTGGGCGGGCCGAACGACCGCCGCACCGCCTCCCCCGTGTCGCCGAGCCCGGTCACCTTCTTGCCGTTGACCTGCACCGACACAGCCCCAGCGTCGGCGATCAGCACGTTCACCTTGCCCTCGGCCCGCCAGGTCGACGTCTTTCCCGCTTTGAGCGTCCCCGCGAACAGCTTGCGGCCCTCGGCGTCGCGGACGTTCACGTACGACGACCGATTGGCTTTGATCCGGAGCGTCACCATGCCCTTCTTGGCGGGCTTGGCGCGCGGCATCTCGGTGATGGGCGTGTTGGGCGGAACACTGGGCTTGGCCGACGCCGCACGCACGTCGGCCGTGCGCACCTGGTCGCTCGCGTCCCCCAGCACCCGCATCAAGCCGAACACCATCACGATCGCCAGCGCCACCCCCAGCGCCGCCGTCCAGTTGGGACCCCGCCGCTCCGGCAGGTTGATCTTGCGGTCGGCCTGGAAGACGGCCGACGCGGCCACCGGCTCGGGCGCGCCGCCATGCTGCTGGTCGAAAAGGTGGACAGTGGACTCGGGGTCGAGCCCCACAGCCCGGGCCACGGCCCTGATGTGCCCTCTGGCGTAGAAGTCACCGCCGCATTGGCCGTAATCATCCTGCTCCATGCGATGAATGATCGTCTCGCGAATATTGGTGGTCGCGCTGACCTGCGCGACCGTCAACCCAGCCGACTGCCTGGCGGCCGTCAGCACGGCCCCGATGCTCTGATCCTGCACAGCGAACGCCTCCCCATGGCGCCTGGACTAACCACCACGACGTTGCGTAGTGGTTCATATTCAACCAGTTACCGCTGGGCATGCACGCATTGGGGTCATTCGCCACGCAGGTCGGCCAGCAATCCAGGCAGATCATCCGGTTTCACCAGCACTTCTCGCGCCTTGGATCCCTCGCTCGGACCGACCACGTTGCGGCTCTCGAGCAGGTCCATCAGCCGCCCGGCCTTGGCGAACCCGACGCGCAGCTTGCGCTGCAACATCGAGGTGGAGCCGAACTGGGTGGTGACGATCAGCTCGGCCGCCTGGATCAGCAGGTCGAGGTCGTCGCCGATGTCCTCGTCGATCTCCCGCTTGACCGGCGCGGCGGCGACGTCCTCACGGTATTCGGCCTGCATCTGCGCCTTGCAGTACGCGACGATCTCGGCGATCTCCTTCTCCGAGACGAACGCGTTCTGAATGCGGATCGGCTTGCTCGCGCCCATCGGCAGGAACAGCGCGTCACCCTGGCCGACCAGCTTGTCGGCGCCCGGCTGGTCGAGGATGACCCGCGAGTCGGTGAGGCTCGACACCGCGAAGGCCAGCCTGGACGGCACGTTGGCCTTGATGAGGCCGGTGACCACGTCGACCGACGGCCGCTGCGTGGCGATCACCAGATGGATGCCCGCCGCGCGGGCGAGCTGGGTGATGCGCACGATCGAGTCCTCGACGTCGCGCGGGGCCACCATCATCAGGTCGGCCAGCTCGTCCACGATCACCAGCAGGTACGGGTACGGCTGGTAGACCCGCTCGCTGCCCGGCGGCGGCTGCAACTTGCCCGCCCGCACGGCCTTGTTGAACTCGTCGACGTGCCGGAACCCCGACGCGGCCAGGTCGTCGTAGCGCCGGTCCATCTCGCCCACCACCCATTCGAGGGCTTCGGCGGCCTTCTTCGGGTTGGTGATGATCGGCGTGATCAGGTGGGGGATGCCCTCGTAGACACTCAGCTCGACCCGCTTGGGGTCGACCAGCACCATCCGCACCTCGTCGGGTGTGGCCCGCATCAGGACGCTGGTGATCAGCCCGTTGACGCAGACCGACTTACCGGCGCCGGTCGCGCCCGCGATGAGCAGGTGGGGCATCTTGGCGAGGTTGGCGACGATGGTGCGGCCCTCGACGTCTTTGCCCAGGCCGACGATCATCGGGTGGTGGTCGGCCTGCGCCACCTGGGAGCGCAGCACGTCGCCCAGCGCCACCAGGTCCTTGTCGGCGTTCGGGATCTCGACCCCGATCGCCGACTTGCCCGGGATAGGCGACAAGATCCTGACATCCGCGGATTTGACGGCGTACGCGATGTTCTTGGTGAGCGCCGTGACCTTCTCCACCTTGACCGCGGGCCCCAGCTCGATCTCGTAGCGGGTCACGGTCGGCCCTCGCGTGAACCCGATGACCTGCGCGTCGATGCCGAACTGCTCCAGCACGCTGGTCAGCGCGTTGACCACGGTCGTGTTGGCCTTGGTCTGCGGTTTCGGCGGCGTGCCCGGCTTGAGGTGCTGCAGGTCGGGCAGACTGTACGGCCCCGCCTGCGGCGACAGCACGAGCTGCTCCACCTTGCGCGGCGCCGGCGTCGGCTCGGGGGGCTCCGGCTTGCGCTCCAGGTCGGGCGGGGGCGCCGTCTCCTCGTCCGTCAGGCCGGGCACGATCTCCGGGGAGTGGTCGGCGTGTTTGTCCTTCTCGGCCAGCACAGGCGTGTCGTACGGCTTGACGAGGTCGCCGCCCTCGCCGTCCTCCGCCTTCTTGGGCCTGGACCGCTTCTTGGCCGGCGTCTTGGACGTGGAGTCCTTGGGCTCGGCGTCGGCGTGCCGCTCGAACAGCAGGTGCTTGAGCTCGGCCAGCCGCTCGGGAACGCGGTGCACGGGGGTGGCGGTGATCACCAGCACGCCGAACCCCGACAGGATCAGCAGCAGCGGGATAGTGATCCACGGCGGCAGGATGCTCATCGGCGGCGCCGCCACGATGAACCCGATCATGCCCCCGGCCTGCGACACCTTGTCCATGCCCTGGCCCTCGCCCGCCGGGTAGGGGGTGCCGTTGGCCACGTGAATGACGCCGAGCACGCCGATCAGCAGGGCGGCCCACCCGATCACCATGCGCCCGGTGTCGGCGTTCTGGTCGGGATGGCGCAGATAGCGCCAGGCCAGCAGGCCGAGCAGCAGCGGCAGCGCCCAGGCCAGCGAGCCGAACACGCCGCGCGCGGCCGTGTTCACCACGCTGGAGACCGCGCCGTCGGAGGTGCGCCAGGTCATGGCCGCGACCACGATGCCGGCCCCGAGCACCGCCAGCCCGACCCCGTCGCGCCGGTGCGCAGGATCGAGTTCGCGGGCGTTCTTGCCCAGCGCGCGGGCGGTGCTGCCGATGCCGTTGGCGACCAGCATCCACAACCCGACGACCAGCTTGCCGATCATCGTGAAGACCCAGCTGATCGGGTCCTGGTGGGTCGCGGAAGGCTTGCGGCCGGTGGCGGCTCCCTTAGCCCTGGGCCGTCCCGCCGACGAGCCTCCGCGCTTGGCGGAGGTCGAGCGAGACGAGGTCGACCGCTTCGCCGGCCCCTTCGATGCGCTTTTCGGCGTACGGGTGGCCATGATGCCAAAGGTACGTCGGAGACACCGCGGAACGCGCGGAGGCTCGCCGGTGTCGTGGCATTCCGGCACCTCAAACCTGACGGGATCCCGAAACCTCCCCCTCTTCAGCAGGGGATCATCGACAACCGGAGGTGGCGACGCCGCCGGTCTGCCACTCTGAGAGTGACCAAGGTGCCACATCGAGTGATGTTCTAGGACGCAGAGTGGACACGACCCGGGTGTCGAGCACGGCCTTCGACGGCACACCCCATGCTCCGGCCCACGCGCGCAAATTCGTCCGTCAGGTCCTCGGCGAGTGGCATCTGAGCCACCTCGCCGAGGACGCCGTGCTGCTGACCAGCGAGCTCGTCACCAACGCGGTCGTGCACGCGGGCACCGGGATCGAGCTGACCTGCCGGCTCGACGCGGACACCGGCGCCGCGAAGCTGGAGATCGAAGTCGACGACCACCTGCCCGAGCGGACGATCGACGAGGCCGGCGTCATGCCCGCCGTGACCCCTGCGGACGAGGTGCGGCCGTCCGGGCGTGGCCTCGCGCTCGCGGGCATGCTGGCCGACGCCTGGGGCGTCACGTACACGAGGACCGCGAAGCGCGTCTGGGTGCGCCTGGAGCTCGCGGACGGCGGCGACGGGCAACAGACGGTGACCGGCCCGCCGGTCCCGGCCCCGGCCGCCGTCGACACCCTGCACGTGGGTGTGGTGGTCACCGACGGCGACGGGCTCGTGCGGTCGTGGAACTCCGAGGCGCGGCAGCTGCTCGGCTGGGGGCCTGAGCAGACGATCGGCCGGCCGCTGGCCGACCTGGTGGCCTGGCGCGGCCACGGCCCGTACGCCCTGTCGCTGACCGACACGCTCGGCCTGGGCCGCTGGCGCGGCGAGGCGCGCATGCGGCACGCCGACGGCCGGTTGGTGCCCGTCTATGTCTCCCACCTGCGCACTCAGGGGCGTGCGCAGGATCGCCGGTCGATCTGGATGGTGGTGGCGGGCGACCACCGCTACGTCCTGACGCCACCGCCCGCGCCGCGCCGGGAGGCGGGCCGGCGCATCAAGGACCTGCTCGACCAGGACATGCCGTTCCCGGAGCTGCTCGACACGATCGCCAGGATCGTGCAGATGTCCAGCGGCGGCGACGCCGCGTACCTGCTGCTCCCTGCGGAGGGCGGCAGCAGGTTCGGCGTGGCGGCGGGCGCGGGCGCGACGGCGGGGCTGGTGGGGGTGCTGGCCACCGGCGTGTTCGGCGCCGAGCGCAAGACGCCCACGACGATCGAGGACCTGCTGGCCGGAGACGTCGAGCTGGCCGAGCAACTGCGCGCCCGCTCGCTGGCGTGCGCGCCGCTGCTCCTGGCGGGCGAGGTGACCGGATACCTCGCGGTGACGGCGGAGCAGCCCGGCCGCTTCGACCATGAGCTCACGGTGAGCCTGCAGCACATCGCCGACCAGGTCGCGGTGCCGGTGCAGCGCGCGCGGCTGGCCGAGCAGGACCGCGCGCACCGGCACCGGCTGTCGTTCCTGGCCGAGGCGGGCGAACTGCTGGCGGGCGTGCACGACGAGGAGCTGATCGCGGCGCTGACCGCGCAGCTCGTCGTACCCAAGATCGCGACCTGGGCGGCGGTCTACCTGACCGACCTCGCGGGCATGACCAGGCTCGCCCACGTCTGGCACAGCGAAGAACGCCACAACGCCGCCCTGCGCAAGTCGTTGCCCGCCATCCCCCGCACTGCCCTCGACGAGGTGAGCTGGCCCGCCGGCCCGGAGGCGGTGCTGTCGTTCCCGCTGCTCACCCAGGGCAGGTCACACGGCGCGCTGGTGATCGGCCGCGCGGAGCCGACGCTGCCGCTGGAGGTGGCCGACCTGCTGGCCGACCTGTGCCGCCTGGTGGCGCTCAACCTGCACACCGCGATGCTCTACGCCCGGCAGGCCACCACGTCGCGGGTGCTGCAGCGCAGCCTGCTGCCGATGCGCGTGGCGCCCATGCCCGGCCTGGAGTCCGCCGTCGTCTACGAGCCCGCCGAGGAGGGCGCGGACGTCGGCGGCGACTTCTACGACCTGTTCACGGTGGGCGACCACTGGTGCTTCGCGCTGGGCGACGTGTGCGGCAGCGGCCCGGAGGCGGCCGCGGTGACCGGGCTGGCCCGCCACGCCGTACGCCTGCTGGCCAAGGAGCACTACACGGTGGCCGACATCTTCGACCGGCTCAACCAGGCGCTGCTGGAGGAGGACGAAGAGGGCAGGTTCCTCAGCCTGCTGTGCGGCGAGCTGACCCCGCTCCCCCAGGGCGGCGCGCTGTGCACGATCGCCTCGGCGGGGCATCCGCCGCCGCTGCTGCTGCGCGCGGACGGCCTGGTCGAGGCGGTGGCGACGCCCCAGCTGCTGCTGGGCATCGAGGCCGGCGCCAGGTTCTACGTCGAGACGTTCGAGCTGGCGCCCGAGGAGGTGCTCCTGTGCGTGACCGACGGCGTGACCGAGCGGCGCGACGGCGCCCGGCTGCTGGACGACGGCAACGGGCTGGCCGAGCTGCTCGCGGAGTGCCGGGGGCTCAGCGCCCACGCGGTGGCCGAACGGGTGCGGCACGTGGTCGAGACGTTCGCCCCCGAGCCGTCGCAGGACGACGTGGCCCTGCTGGTGATCAGGGCTGGTGATCAGGGCCGCCGCCGTCCCGCGCTCGGTCAGATGAACCGGTAGGTGGTGGACGAGGTGCGGATCTCGCCCGGCCTGAGCACGGTGGAGGGGAACTGCGGCTGGTTGGGCGCGTCGGGGAAGTGCTGGGTCTCCAGGCACAACCCGGCGAACGGCCCGTACGGCGTCGCGACGCCGTCCAGCATGCTGCCGCTGTAGAACTGCACGCCGGGCTCCGTGGTGGTGACCTCCATGCTGAGCCCACCGGCGGTCACCCTGATGTCGCCGTCGAGCACGAAGCAGTGGTCGTACGCGCCGTCGTAGCGCTCACCCACGGCGTGCGGCTCGGTGAAGTCGAACGGCGTGCCCTTGACCGGCGCGAGCTCGCCCGTGGGGATCTTGCCCTCGTCGACCGGCAGGTAGTGCTCCGCCTCCATCTGGATGACGTGGTCGAGCACGTCGCCGCTGCCTTTGAGGTTGAAGTAGGAGTGGTTGGTCAGGTTGACCACGGTCGGCGCGTCGGCCTTCGCGGCGTAGTCGAGCCGGATCGCGTCGTCGGCCAGCGTGTACGTGACCGTGGCGGTCAACGCGCCCGGATAGCCCTGGTCACCGTCGGGGCTGGTCAGCGCGAGCATCACCGACGAGTCGGTGCGGCCGGCGATGGTCCACACCCTGCGGTCGAAACCGTCGGTGCCGCCGTGCAGGCTGTGGGCGCCGTTGTTGATCGGCAGGTGATGGTCGACGCCGTCCAGGGTGAAGCGCCCGTTCGCGATGCGGTTGCCGTAGCGGCCGACGACGGCGCCGAAGTAGCGGCTGCGGGTGAGGTAGTCGTCCAGCGTGTCCAGCCCGAGCACGACGTTCACCCCGGACACCTCCAGGGAGCGCAAGATGGCGCCGTAGGTGAGCACCTCGGCGCGCAGTCGTCCCGATGACAGCTCCACACGCTCGACCTGCCCGCCTGACGGCAGCGTTCCGAAGATCATTGCAGTGCTCATTTACTGGGCCCTTCCCGTGGACTCGCGGACGATGAGGGCGGTGTCGAGGGTCACGGTCGCGCCCTCGCCCCCCGATTGGAGCAGCAGGTCGACTGCCATCCTCCCGGCCGCCGCCGCCGGCATGGCCACCGTGGTCAGCTTGGGCCTGTTGAGCCGCCCGGGCAGGATGTCGTCGAACCCGATCACACTTACCTGGTCTGGTACCCCTATCTCCATCGCCGACAGTCCCTCGATGAGGCCAAGCGCGACGAGATCGTTGTAGGCGAGCACCGCGGTCGCCCCACAGGCGGCCACGTCGGCCGCCACGGCCAGGCCGCCGGCCTCCGTCGGCTGGTTGGGGCCGAAGAAGATGAGGTCCAGCCCTGGCGCCTCGGCGGCCACGCCCTGCATCTCGTTGCTGGTCCACGAGCCGATCGGGCCGGACACGAGGGCGATCCTGCGGTGGCCGAGCCCGGTCAGGTGCTCCAGCGCGTGCTTGGCGCCCTGGGCGACGTTCATGAGCACGGCGGGCATGCCCTTGATGCGCCGGTTCACCACCACGAACGGCACGTCTTCGGCCAGGCGCTCGATCATCCGGTTCGACAGCCGGGGGCTGCACAGCAGCACGCCGTCCACCTGCTTGGTGAACGTCCTGATCAGCTCCTCCTCGACCCGCGGGTCCTCGTCGGTGTCGGCCACGAACACGTGGTAGTCACGCCCTCTGGCCTGCGCCTGGGCGGCCTTGATGAGCGGGGGGAAGAACGGGTTGGCGATGTCGGCGACGACGAGGCCCATGTTGAACGTGCGGCCGGTCGTCAGCGCCCTGGCCGCACGGTTGGGCCGATAGCCGAGGTCGTCGGCGGTGGCCAGCACACGGCTCCGGGTGGCGGGGTTGACCAGGTGGGGCGCGGAGAACGTGCGCGACACGGTGGACACGTGGACGCCGCAGGCACGGGCCACGTCCTTGATCGTCGCCGCCATCGCCGTCCTCCCTTGCAAACGGTTGCCAGACTAAACCTTGACCTTCACGCCCGTGGCCGTCAAGGTTCTTGCAACCGGTTGCCGGGCTACGCAGGGTTCACCAGATGCCGCCGAGTTCGTTGAGCGTGAACACGCCACCGGCCCGATCATGCAGCGGCTCCGACAGGTCGGGCTCGCCCTGCTCGGCGATGAGCGCGGCGGCCTGGGCCTCGGAGTCGTCGCGGGAGACGTACCCGATGGCCTTGGCCTCCTCCAGCGACCACCAGCGGCGGGTGTTGCCGGAGACGCCCCAGACCACGTGGTAGCCCGGAGCGGTGAGCCCGGCCTCGACCAGGCGGGTCAGGTCGTCGGGCGAGATCCAGGTAGCCAGCCCGCGCGTGTCGGCCGACGCCTCGTTGCAGGTGCCGAGCCTGATCACGGTCACGTTCATGCCGAACCGGTCGTGGTAGAGGCTCCCCAGGGCCTCCATGACGACCTTGCTCACGCCGTAATAGGTGTCGGGCCGGGGGAAGGCGTAGTCGGGCAGGTCGGCGCCGCCGGCCGGCCTGGTGTGATATCCCGCCGCGTGGTGGCTGCCCATGAGCACGAGGTGCTCGACGCCCTCGTTGCGCGCCGCCTCCATCAGCACGTGCATGCCCTCGATGTTGGCCCGCACGATGTCGGCCCAGGGCCGCTCCCTGCTCTGGCCGCCCAGGTGGAGCACCGCATCCACGTCCTTCATGGCCTCGGCCACGGCGGCCGGGTCGGCGAGATCGGCCGCCACCCATTCCTCGCCCGGGCCCGGCTCGACGGGATGCAGGTCGGAGAGCCGCAGAGTGCGCCCCTCGCGGGCGAGTCGCGGGCGGAGCAGCGTGCCGACTTTTCCCGCGGCCCCTGTCATCAGAATGCGCATGTCCCTTGGTGTACACGATTCTGGCAGAAATTCACATCCTTGAATATTGACCGTGAACGGGATGAGTGATTACGGTCACAGGCACATATCCATGTGCACGACTCATGTCCACGTATGTGAACGGGAGGCGGTCTGATGTCACGACGTCTGCTCGGGACCGCGATCATCGCGTCCCTGGCCGTTACGCTGACAGGCTGCGGTTCCGGGGGATCAAGTTCAGAAGACAACACCTTGGAGATCTGGATCAGGCAGGCGGCCGATTCCGACTCTGCCAAGACCGCACAGAAGCTCGCCGACGCATTTACCAAGGCCAGCGGCACACCCACGAAAGTCGTCGCGATATTCGACGACTTCGAGACCAAGCTGAACCAGCAGGCGGCTCAGAAGCAGCTTCCCGACATCGTCATCAACGACACCGCCCAGATCGGCGCCATGCAGTCGCAAGGCTGGCTCCAGGAGGTCGACAAAGCCTCACTGGCGGGCGGCGACCAGGTGTCGGAGCTGGCGTGGAAGGCCGCCACGGCCAGCGACGGCAAGATCTACGCGGCTCCGTTCTCCGCCCAGGCGTTCGCACTGTTCATCCGTAAGGACTGGCGGGAGAAGGTCGGCATGGAGCCGCCCGAGACGTGGGAGGACCTGGCCAAACTCGCCACCGCCTTCACCGAGAAGGACCCTGACGGCAACGGCAAGGCCGACACCAGCGGCTTCGTCATCCCCGCCGGCACCAAGCGCGGCTACGCCTCGTGGTACGCCTCCTCGCTCATGTACGCCAACGGCGGCGACTTCATCAAGGCGAACGGCCCCGGCAAGTTCACCGCCACGATGAACGACCCCAAGACCGTCGAGGCCGTCCAGTACCTGCAGGACCAGTTCTGCACGACCAAGACCGTCAACCCCGGCGCGGTCAGCAACGACACGACCGTCACGCACGAGGTCTTCGAGAAGGGGCAGGGCGGCATCTACCTGACCGGCCCGTACGTGCTGGCCAGGTTCGTCGACAGCATCGGCACCGACAAGATCGAGGTCGTCCCGGTGCCCAAGGGCCCGTCCGGCGGCCCCGGCACGCTGGGCGAGGGCGAGAACGTCTACCTCATGGCCGGCTCCCAGAACCAGGAGGCGCAGAAGAAGTTCGCCGAGTTCGCCATCTCCGCCGAAGGCCAGCGGATCGGCATGAACAAGGACGCCAACGGCGCCATCGTCCGGCTGCCCGTCAACACCCAGGTCGACATGGCCGCCGAGCGGCAGGATCCGCGGTGGAAGGTGTTCCAGGACTCGTACGAGCACGCCGTGTACGCCCCGCCGGTGCCCAACTGGGCGCCGATCCGCCAGGACTCCGCCGACTCCATCAACGCCGTCTGGGCCGACTGCGGCGCCGACGTCAAGGCCAAAATGGAGGAGCTGAACACCAAGCTCACCCAGGAACTGCAGAGCCAGAAAGCGTCATGACCTCCACACTCACGCCGGCGCGGAGCTCGGCGGCGCCCCCTCACCGCCGCACCAGGTCGGTGCGGTGGCGGGGGCCGGTGATCGCGTGGTTGTTCCTGGCGCCCGCTCTGGTGCTCTTCCTGTACTTCAAGTTCATCCCGATGTTCGTGGGCCTGTGGAAGAGCCTCTTCAAGGTCCAGACATTCCTCGGTGACGAATGGGTCGGCCTGCAGAACTACCAGACGATCATCTCGGACGACGAGTTCGCCTCGGCCATCTGGCACAGCATCGTGCTGGCGCTCGGCACCACGGTCGGCTCCATCGTGCTGGGGCTCGGTCTCGCGCTGCTCATCGAGGGGCCGGCGCGATACCTGTGGTTCGTCAGGACGGCCGCCTTCCTGCCGGTCGTCACCACGATGGCGGCCGTGGCCGAGGTCTGGCGGATCATGTTCCACCCGGCCGACAGCGGCATGCTCAACATCATCATCGGCTGGGCCGGGATCGATCCGCAGCCCTGGCTGGCCAGCGAGGACTCCTCGCTGTGGTCGATCATGATCATGAGCATCTGGCGCGGCACGCCGTACGACATGATGATCTTCCTGGCCGGGCTGGTGGGCGTGGACCGCACGCTCTACGAGGCGGCGGCCGTGGACGGGGCCTCCACCTGGCGGCGGCTGCGGCACATCACGCTGCCGGCGCTGCGTCCGGTGTTCTGGATCCTGTTCACGCTGGCGGCCATCCGCGGGCTGCGGGTGTTCGTCGAGGTGTACGTGCTCACGAACGGCGGCCCGAACGGCTCCTCCGAGGTGCTCATGACCCTGATCTACAAGCTCGGGTTCCAGAAGAACGAGCTGGGCGTCGCCTCCGCGGGCGGGATCGTGTTGTTCGCCGCCACGCTGGCGCTCACGGTGGTCGTGCAGATGTTGCGCAGGAGGCAGACGACATGAGGTTCGACAGCGCTCTGGGCCTGGAGTCGCGCAAGGGCCCGCTGGCTATCGCCGGAAAGACCCTGATTTATGGCCTCATGGTGGTGGTTTTCACCGGGCCGCTGGTCGCGCTGCTGATGAGCTCCTTCAGCAAGACCCTCGACCCGACGTCCTTCTCCCTGTGGCCCGACGAGTTCACCTTGGAGAACTTCGTCCAGGCCGGGGAGAAGAACGTCTATCTCTACCTGTTCAACTCGTTCGTGGTCGTGGGCTTCGGGCTGCTGCTGCAGATGCTGGTCAGCGTCTTCGCCGCCTACGCCCTGGCGCGCAAGAAGTTTCGCGGCATGACGTTCGTGATGCTGCTCATGCTCGCCACGATGATGCTCCCCGAGGAGATCATCGCGATCCCCCTCTCGCTCGTCCTGGCCGACATGCCGCTGCTGAACCTGAACCTCATCGGCACCTATGCGGGCATGATCCTGCCCGTCGGCGCCTGGGGCTTCTCCATTCTCGTGATGACGGAGTTCATGAAGGAGGTGCCGGTCGAGCTGGAGGAGGCCGCGCGCATCGACGGCGCGGGCGAGCTGCGCATCTTCGCCACGATCATCGTGCCGCTGTGCCGCCCCGCGCTCGGCGTGATCGGCGTCTTCGGCTTCACCATGATCTGGGACCAGTATCTGCTGCCGTTGATCGTCGCACCGGCGTCCGACATGTGGACACTGCCCATCGCGCTGCGCTCGCTCCGCTCCGACGAGGAGGTGGGAATCGGCGTGCTGCTCGCCGCCTCATTGCTGGCGCTGCTCCCGTCGATCATCGCGTTCCTGGCTTTCCAGCGGCAGTTCATGCGTGGCCTGACAAGCGGCGCGGTCAAGGGTTAGGCGTCCACGTATATGGACGGTATCCCATATCCTGAATGTTTGAAGCCGCCGAAGGATACGAGATGGGATGAGTATGGAGCCCCAGCTGGTCAAGTCCGCCGAGCGGACGGTACGCATCCTCGAAGCCCTGGCCGACTCGCACCACAGCATGACATTGTCGGAGCTCCAGCAGCGCACCGGATTCCCCCGCAGCAGCCTCCACGCCCTCATGCGGACGCTGGTCGAGCTCAACTGGGTGGAGACCGACTCGGCCAGGTCGGCGTTCGGGATCGGGCCGCACGCGCTCCTGACCGGCACCGCGTACCTCGACAAGGACCCCGCGCTGCCATACGCGCAGGAGACGCTGGAGGACCTTCGGGACGAGATCGGGCAGACCGTGCACTTCGCCCGGCGGGACGGCGCACACGTGCTCTACCTGGCGACCAGGGAGTCACGCGACGCCGATCACGTGATCCCCCGGGTGGGGAGGCGGCTGCCCGCGCACGTCACGGCGCTCGGACAGGTGCTGCTCGCCCAGCTCACCGACGACGAAGTCATGGCGCTCCTGCCGGAGCCGCTGGTGGGGCTGACCCACCAGACGATCACCGACATGACCAAACTGACCGGCGAACTCGACCAGGTCCGCACGCGGAGCTGGTCGTACGAACGCGAGCAGGGCACACCCGGTGTGGCCTGCGTGGCCGTGGCGGTCGACTACCGCATCCCGGCCACCGACGCGATCAGCTGCTCCATGCCCGCCGAACTCGGACCCGCCGACGTCGAGCAGATCACCGAAGCGGTGATCAAACACACCCGCAAGCTGGCTGCCACTCTTCGCAGGGAGGGCATCCGCTAGAAAGGACTGTTGATGCGGCTAGATGGTGTTCTCTTCTTCCCGGTGACGCCCTTCGGCGCCGACGGCGGCCTCGCCGAACCCGCGCTGGCCCGGCACGTCGCCGCTGGGGTCGCGGCCGGGGCGGGAGGAGTGTTCACCGCGTGCGGCACCGGTGAGTTCAGCGCCCTCGACCTCGACGAGTACACCAGGGTCATGGCCGTTTCCGTCAGGGCCGCCGACGGGCGCGTGCCCGTCTTCGGCGGCGCCGGCGGCCCGCTGCCCGCCGCCAAGGCCATCGCCCGAGCGGCGGCCGCCCAGGGTGCCGACGGGCTGCTGCTCATGCCTCCCTACCTGGTCACCGGCCCCGCCAGCGGCCTGGTCCAGTACGTCCGCGAGGTCGCCGAGGCCGGCGGCCTCCCCGTGATCATTTACCAGCGCGGCACCGCCCGCTTCACCCCCGGGGCCGTCGCCGAACTGGCCAAGGTGCCCAACGTCATCGGTTTCAAGGACGGGCTCGGTGACTTCGACCTGCTGCAGCGGATCATCCTGACCGTGCGGAGTTCGACGGACAAGCCCTTCACGTTCTTCAACGGGCTGCCCACCGCCGAACTGACCGTGCCCGCCTATCGAGGGCTCGGGGTGAACCTGTATTCGAGCGCCGTGTTCGCCTTCGCGCCCGAGATCTCGCTGGCCTTCTACAAGGCGGTGACGGGCGGGGACGAGGTGCTGGTGCAGCGGCTGCTCACCCACTTCTACCTGCCGCTGGTGGAGCTGCGCGACCTCGTGCCCGGCTATGCGGTCTCGCTGGTCAAGGCGGGGGTGCGGATCCGGGGCCTGGATGTCGGAGGCGTACGGCCGCCGCTGGTGGATCCCTCGCCCGAGCATGTGGCGTCGCTGGAGCGCCTCATCACCACCGGCCTGGAGATCGCCGGCGAGCGCGTCATCACCAGCGAGCACACGCT
>NZ_SMKP01000424.1:0-1199 GCF_004349015.1 Nonomuraea diastatica | reverse complement strand
GCCGTCTACTACGTCGCCCCGAACGGCAGCGACAGCGCCTCGGGAACGCAGGCCGCTCCGTGGGCCTCCATTGCCCGTGCGCAAGCGGCCGCCCAGCCCGGGGACACGGTCTACTTCCGAGGCGGCACTTACGCCTATACCAGGGCGAACAGCAGCTGCGCGAGTCAGACGGCAAGAGTCGACGCGATCACCCTGAACAAGAGCGGTAGTTCCGGCAACCTGCTCCGCTACTGGGCCTATCCGGGGGAGAATCCGGTATTCGACTTCTCCCGCATGACGGACAACTGCCGGATCAAAGGGTTCAGCGTCACCGGCAGCTATATCCACCTGAAAGGGCTGGAAGTCAGGGGTGTGCCGCAGAACAACAACCTGAACGCCGAATCCTGGGGGATCTGGGTTTCTGGCAGCAACAACATCTTCGAGCTGATCAACACGCACCACCACATGGGAACCGGCCTGTTCATCAATGGCGGGGGCGGCAACCTGGTTCTCAACTCGGATTCGCATGACAACTACGACCCGCACAGCTCGGACGGTCCCGGCGAGAACGCCGACGGTTTCGGTGCGCACTACACGCCGGCCGGCCGTCCCGCGAACGTGTTCCGGGGCTGCCGCGCGTGGTGGAACGCCGATGACGGTTACGATCTCATCTCCACCTACTCGCCCGTGACCATCGAGAACTCGTGGTCCTGGCGCAACGGCTACCTGCCGGGGACGACGACGCCGTCCGGCAACGGCGCCGGCTTCAAGGTCGGGGGCTTCGGCGCCGAGTACGACGCCGGCGCGGTGAAGCACACCGTCCGATTCTCGGTGGCCTTCCTCAACAAGGCGGCCGGCTTCTATTCCAACCACCACCCGGTGGCCAACGATTACTTCAACAACACCAGCTACGGAAACCGCCCTGACTTCAACATGCTGGGGATCAACTCGAGCGGCGCCGCCGTCGGCCGGGGCAACCTGCGCAACAACATCGCCTACACGGGCACGCTGACGTCGAACATGAACGGTACCAGCTCCGCGTACAACTCCTGGGACCTGGGCGTCACCCTGTCGGACTCCCAGTTCCAGAGCGTGTCGACCTCCGGCTGGGATGCGCCCCGCCAGGCCGACGGCAGCCTGCCCGTGCTGCCCCACCTCCGCCTTGCCGCCAACAGCACCCTGATCGACAAAGGCACCGACGTCGGCCTGCCCTACACCGG
>NZ_SMKP01000423.1:0-1260 GCF_004349015.1 Nonomuraea diastatica | reverse complement strand
CGTCCTCAGTGGCGTCCTCAGTGGCGTCCTCAGTGGCGGTGATGCCGCCGATTCCGGCATGCCGGTGCGGGTGTCGGTGTCGGATGCGGCCTATGTCATGTACACCTCGGGTTCGACGGGCGCGCCCAAGGGTGTGGTGGTGTCGCACGCCGGCATCGTCTCTCTCGCGGTCGATAACGGCTTGCTGGCCTTGACCGGTGATGATGTGGTGGCGTTCGCGGCGAATCCGGCGTTCGACGCTTCCACGTGGGAGATTTGGGGGCCGCTGCTGAATGGCGCCCGGATCGTGGTGATCGGCGAGTCGCAGGTGCTCGACGCGGGCGAGTTCCGCACTGCCCTCACCACCTGCGGGGTGACGACCCTGTGGCTGACCGCGGGCCTGTTCCACCGCTACTGCGATGCCCTGTCCGAGGTCTTCTCCGGCCTGCGGTGCCTGATTGTCGGCGGTGATGTTCTGGATCCGGTGGCGGTCGGCAAGGTCGTCCACGCGGGCGGGCCGCGCACCTTCCTCAACGGCTACGGTCCAACCGAGACGACCACGTTCGCCGTGATGCATGCCATCGAGCAGGCGCCGACCGGGGGTGTTCCGATCGGTCGGCCGGTCGCGGGCCGGTTCGTCCGCCTGCTCGACCGCAACGGCCGCCCGGTCCCGGTCGGCGTCACGGGCGAGCTGTATCTGGGTGGCTTGGGGACCGCGCATGGCTACCTGGATCGTCCGGAGCTGACCGCCACCCGCTTCGTACCCGATCCCCTTGAGGTGGGCGGCCGGCTCTACCGCACCGGTGATCTGGGTCGGTGGTTGCCGGACGGGACGCTTGACTTCCTCGGCCGCGACGACTTCCAGGTCAAGATCCGCGGGTTCCGTGTCGAACTGGGGGAGATCGAAACGGCCCTGCTGCGCGTACCCGGCGTGACCCAGGCCGTGGTCACCAAGGACCTGGTCGCCTATTACGTCGGCGACGGCGTCGGCGCGGCCGGCCTGCGTGAACGCCTTACGGCTGACCTGCCGGGTTACATGGTTCCGACTGCGTTCGTCGCGCTGGAGACCCTGCCCTTGACCCCGAACGGCAAGGTCGACCGCAAGGCGCTGCCCGCTCCGGACGGTGACGCGTATGCGCGGATGGGTTATCAGGAGCCGGAGGGGGAGATCGAGCAGGCGATCGCCGGGGTGTGGGCGGAGCTGCTGGGGGTGGAGCGGGTCGGTCGGTTCGATGATTTCTTCGCGTTGGGTGGGCATTCGCTGCTGGCGGTGTCGCTGGT
>NZ_SMKP01000422.1:0-1263 GCF_004349015.1 Nonomuraea diastatica | reverse complement strand
CCGTTCGCCGGGCGTCTATTTCGAACGCAACGTCGACAAGACGTCCGACAAGGATCTCTATGGCTGCAAGGTCATCCCGTCCCGGGGGGCCTGGCTGGAGTTCGAGATCGACAAGCGCGACAGCGTCGGTGTGCGCATCGACCGCAAGCGCAAGCAGGCCGTCACCGTGCTTCTCAAGGCACTGGGGTGGACCAACGAGAAGATCCTCGAGCGTTTCGGCCAGTACGAGTCGATGCGGGCCACCTTGGAGAAGGACCACACGGCCGGCCAGGATGACGCGCTGCTCGACATCTACCGCAAGCTGCGGCCGGGCGAGCCGCCGACCAAGGAGTCGGCGCAGACCCTGCTGGAGAACCTCTACTTCAACCCCAAGCGGTACGACCTGGCCAAGGTGGGCCGCTACAAGATCAACAAGAAGCTCGGGGTCGACGCCGAGATCACCCAGGGCACCCTGACCGAGGACGACATCGTCGCCACGATCGAATACATCGTCCGCCTCCACGCGGGCGAGGAGTCGATGCCGGGCGCCAACGGAGAGGTCATCGTCGAGATCGACGACATCGACCACTTCGGCAACCGTCGCCTGCGCAGCGTCGGCGAGCTCATCCAGAACCAGGTCCGCCTGGGCCTGGCCCGGATGGAGCGCGTCGTGCGCGAGCGGATGACCACGCAGGACGTCGAGGCGATCACGCCGCAGACCCTGATCAACATCCGCCCGGTGGTCGCGTCGATCAAGGAGTTCTTCGGCACCTCGCAGCTGTCGCAGTTCATGGACCAGACCAACCCGCTGGCCGGGCTGACGCACAAGCGGCGTCTGTCCGCGCTGGGCCCCGGCGGTCTGTCGCGTGAGCGGGCCGGCTTCGAGGTCCGTGACGTGCACCCGTCCCACTACGGCCGGATGTGCCCGATCGAGACCCCTGAAGGCCCCAACATCGGCCTGATCGGGTCGCTGGCCTCCTACGGCCGCATCAACGCCTTCGGCTTCGTCGAGACGCCCTACCGCAAGGTGGTCGACGGCAAGGTCACCGACCAGATCGACTACCTCACCGCCGACGAGGAGGACCGTTTCGTCAAGGCGCAGGCCAACACGGTGCTCAACCCCGACGGGTCGTTCGCCGACTCCCGGGTCCTCGTGCGCACCAAGGGGGGTGAGACCGAGCTCGCCCGTGCCGAGGAGGTCGACTACATCGACGTGTCGCCGCGCCAGATGGTGTCGGTGGCCACGGCGATGATCCCCTTCCTCGAGCACGACGACGCCAACCG
>NZ_SMKP01000421.1:0-1291 GCF_004349015.1 Nonomuraea diastatica | reverse complement strand
GGCAGGCGGGTCACCACCCACCGCGGGGGCCGGTGCCCGCCCGCGCGGGTGCCTGAGCATGGCAGGACCTGCCGCAGTGCGGGCTCGTCGAGGGCGGCGAGGAAGTCGAGTCGGACCGGACGGAATCATGTACGCCAAGGTGCTCGCGATCGGCGAGTTTCGCGGTTTATGGCTGGGCGGGTTGTTGTCGCGAGCGGGCGACCAGCTGGCGCGCGTCGCGCTGGCCGTCCTGGCCTACGAGCGCAGCGGCTCGGCCGCCGTCACCACGCTCGTCTACGCGATGACGTTCGTGCCCGCGCTGATCGGAGGGCCCGCGCTGGGCTGGCTGGCCGACCGCTACCCGCGGCGCGAGGTCACGATCGCCTGCGATGTGACCAGGACCGTCCTCATCGGATTCGTCGCACTGCCCGGTCTCCCGCTGCCCGCGTTGTGCGCCCTGGTCTTCGCCTCGCAACTGCTCGACTCGCCGAGCAGGGCGGCGCGCATCTCGCTGACGCCCGAAGTGCTGCCCCGCGAGCTCTACCAGACCGGAGTGGCGGTCCACCAGCTCAGCGACCAGGTCGTGACGCTGCTCGGCTTCGCCGGCGGCGGCATCGTGGTGGCGCTGGCCGGCGCGCGGACGGCCATCCTCATCGACGCGGTCACGTTCGCCGCCGCCGCGTCACTCACCCTGGCCACGGTGCGCCGGCGCCCGGCGGCCGCGGGAAAGGAGCCGGTCTCCCTGCTCGGCGGGCTGCGGCTGGTGGCCGGGCATCGCGCGTTGCGCAGCCTGCTCGGGCTGGCCATGTTGTCGGGGTTCCACGTCATCCCCGAGGCGATCGCGGTGCCGTACGCCGCCTCGTTCGGCCTGGGCACCGCGGAGGCGGGGCTCCTCATGGCCGCCCTGCCCGTGGGGAACGTCATCGGCGTGTTCGTGCTGTCCAGATTCCTTTCCGAATCGCGGCGGATGGCGCTGATGGCCCCGATGGCGGTGGCGGCCAGTGTGCCGCTGGTGGTCAGCGCGGCCGATCCCGGCTACGTGCCCTTGCTGCTCTTGTGGACGGTGTGCGGGATGCTCACCGGCTACCACGTGGCGGCCAACGCGGAGTACGTGAGGATCGCGCCGCCGGAGAGCAGGGGGCAGGCGGTCGGCCTGGCCTCCTCTGGCATGGTCGCCGCCCAGGGGCTGGGCATCCTGGCCGGCGGCCTCCTCGTCGAAGCGGCCGGACCGGAGCACGGCCTGGCGATCGCCGGCGCCGCCGGGCTGGTCGCGGGAGTGCCGGTCCTGCTGGCCTGGAACAGAGCCACCAGG
>NZ_SMKP01000420.1:0-1316 GCF_004349015.1 Nonomuraea diastatica | reverse complement strand
GCCGAATCACCTGCCGCATCTCCGGCCGAATCCCCGGCGCCCACCCCGGCCTCGCCCGAGGACAAGGTCGAGGAGGGCTTAGGGGTCGACGGCGGCACGGCGCGGGCCATCGTCGAGCTGACCGGCCCCGCGGAGAACGCTCCCGTGGCGGCCCAGGCCGCCGCCGAGAGCGTGGACGTGGTGCTGCAGCCGCAGAGCCAGACGTTCATGGTCGTGAAGGGCACCGCGGAGGAGCTGGCCAAGCTGGCCGAGGACCCGCGGGTCGCCTCCATCCGCCGTGACAGGACGTACACGCCCACCCAGGTCGGCTCCAACCTCACGCTGATCGGCGCCGACCAGGCGCACGCGAAGGGCCACACCGGCGCCGGCCAGGCGGTGGCGGTGCTCGACACCGGCGTCGACCCCGACCACCCGTGGTACAACGGCAGGGTCGTGGCCGAGGCCTGCTTCTCCGCTGTAGAGCCCGGCGTCGAGACGCTCTGCCCGAACGGCCAGACGCAGCAGTCAGGGCCCGGCGCGGCGGACGCGACCACGGCGCAGTGCCTGTCCGGCGGCGTTAACCTGTGCGACCACGGCTCCCACGTGGCAGGCATCGCGGCCGGCAGCGGCGGCGTGGCGCCCGGGGCGAACATCGTGGCGGTGCAGGTGTTCAGCCGGATCAACGACGAGAACCTCTGCGGTGAGCCGTCGTGCCTGCTGGCCTACGAGTCGTCGCTGCTGCAGGCCATGGACTACGTGGCCGGGCTGAGCGAGCCGGTCGCGGCGGTCAACCTGAGCCTGGGCGGGATCCTGTACGAAGGCGCGTGCGACACGTCCGAGGAAGGGTCGGTCTTCAAGCCGAAGATCGACGCGCTGCTGGCCAAGGGCATCGCGACCGTGGTGGCCGCGGGCAACGAGTTCTTCGAAGGGGCTTCGTACCCGGCCTGCATCTCCAGCGCCGTGGCCGTGGGCGCGAACGACGGCGGCGACGCCATCGCCGACTTCTCCAACCGCGGCGCGCTGCTGGACCTGTTCGCGCCCGGCGTGGACATCGAGTCGTCGGTGCCGGACAACGCGACCACCGTCTACAGCGGCACCTCCATGGCCACCCCGCATGTGGCCGGCGCGCTGGCGCTGATGAAGGCGGCCTCCCCGGAGACCCCGATGGCCGACCTGATCGACAAGCTGAAGACGGCCGGCAGGCCGTACGTGTACGAGGCCAACGGCACCCAGGTCACCACGCCGCGCCTCGACCTGGCGGCGGCACTCGCCGGGGCGGCGCCGCAGCCGCCGATCTCGCAGACCCCGGTGGCCCCGCCCGACCAGGACCCCCAGCC
>NZ_SMKP01000419.1:0-1322 GCF_004349015.1 Nonomuraea diastatica | reverse complement strand
AACCACCACCGCCGAACACCCTGCCGCGCCTGCCAGAGCCCGACGTCCCACCGCCCTTTCCGACCTCCGACCCGCCACCGTCCCGCTCAACACCACCTCGTCCGGACGCCGACCCGCCACCGCCCGGCTCAACACCACCCCTTCCCGACGCCGACCCGCCACCGTCCCGCTCCACGCCACGTCTTCCGGACGCCGACCGGCCACCGCTGTCCACGCCCCTCCTCCTCGACGCCGACCCGCCGCCGGTCCTGCCGGCGCTGGGTCCTGAGCTTGCCTCGGCTGCCTCCAGAGCTCGTCTCGCCTGGTCGAGCGCGCTTCGCAGAGCCGCAGGACCATCAACGCAGGGCAGGCTGACGCCCACCGGCACGTCCGCCTCCAGGGCCACCATCTCCGCCATGCGCACCGCGACATCCTCCGCCGATCCTCCCGCCGCGCCGCCCACCGGACCTCCCGCCAGGCCACCCGCCGCACCTCCCGGCGCGCCGCCCATCTGACCTGGCGCCGGGCCGTCCGCTGGGTACGCCGCGACCAGCGCGATGGCCACCCGTCCCTTCGCCTGGGTGCGTGCCGATCGAACCTGGGAGCGGCGCCCGCCTCGCTGCCGCTGTCCCTCCCACGTGTCCGTGTCGTCGTGCAGGGCCGCGAAGACGTACGTCTCCAGAACGTCCAGGGCCTCGGGACCCGTCGCGAGGGCCACCAGCGGCTCTTCGGGCAATCGGCGGCCGAGCGGCTCCACCACCACACGCGCCTGTTCCTGGGCGCCCTCCAGCAGCAGCCGCAGCACCGCGGAGCGCACCCGGCGCTCGGCTTCCAGCTGGGACCTGCCCTGCTCCATGGCCAGCGTGAGCAGGGAGCCCGCCGCGTTGATCACCGTGTGGGTGACGGGCGAGAACGCCTCTTCCGCCCCTACAGCGAAGAACCCACGCGGCCGCACCCCGCCGCCCAACGGCTGCACCACGATGTGTTCCCCCGGTCCCGACAGAGCCAGGCTGGCGGGAAACCTCCCGGCAACACCCCTGCTCGCACCCCCTTCGGCAGCCCTGCCTTCCACACCGCCGACGCCCCTGTTCCGGGCACCAGCACCTGCCCCCGCTCTGGCACTTCCCGTCGCCGCGACCCCCGAATGGCCGCCCTCAGCGATCCCGGGGGCCCCCGTTCCCGAGAAACCGGCTCGTGAGGCCCGGGCTCCGGAAGACCCACTTTCAGAGGCACCGGCCCCAGACGCCCGCGCCCCGGAGAACCCACTTCCAGAGGCACCGGCCCCTGCGGCCCGGGTGTCAGAGGGACCGGCGCTTCCGGAGGGACCCGAGCCGGAGGGAGGG
>NZ_SMKP01000418.1:0-1322 GCF_004349015.1 Nonomuraea diastatica | reverse complement strand
TGTGGATCATGAAGTTCTAGGCGGCTGTGGAGACGGTTGATTCTGCGGGACGTTCGACAAGCTTGCCGTCGATGAAAAGGGCGCCCGCTCGGACCAGTGCGACCAGGTGGGCGCCGTTGACCGCGCGCCAGCGCCGTTGGGCGGATTCGATCAGCTTGAAGGCCATGGCCAGGCCGGCGGCGCGGGAGCCGGGGGCCCTTGGTGACCTTGGTGCGGTGCCGGACGGTGGCGAAGGTCGATTCGATCGGGTTGGTGGTGCGCAGATGCCGCCAGTGCTCGGCGGGATAGTCGTAGAAGGCCAGCAGCTCCTCCACATCGTCGGTGACCTTCGCGACGGCCTTGGGAAACTTGACGCCGTAGGCGGCCTCGAAAGCGGCGACCGCGGCCAGCGCCCGGTCCTTGCTCTCGGCATTCCAGATCTCGGCCAGCGCCTTCTTCGCGCCCGGGTGGGCCGACTTCGGCAGCGACCCGAGCACGTTTGCGACCTTGTCAGCACCTCTACGCTCTGGCCTGCGACAAACACCTCGGCCAGCGCCGACCAAAAGCCCAGCGCGCCATCCCCGACCGCGAGCACCGGCGCGCGCATGCCGCGCCGGGCGCAATCACGCAGCAGATCGGCCCACGACTCCGTTGATTCGCGATAGCCGTCGGTCAGGGCGACGAGTTCCTTGCGGCCGTCGGCGCGCACCCCGATCAGCACCAGCAGGCAGAGTTTGTGCTCCTCCAGCCGGATGTTGACGTGGATGCCATCAGCCCATAGATAGACGTAGTCGACGTCAGACAGGTCGCGTGCGGCGAAGGCGCGCTGCTCGGCTTTCCATTGCTCGGTGAGCTTGGTGATGACCGGCGCCGACAACCCGTTGCCGGTGCCGAGAAACTGGCTCAGGGCGGGCACGAAGTCGCCGGTGGACAGGCCGTGCAGGTAGAGCAGCGGCAACACCTCGGTGATGGCCGGGCTCTTACGGCACCACGGCGGCAAGATGGCCGAGGAGAAGCGCCGGCGTTCGCCGGTCGCCTCGTCGATACGCTTGTCGTTGACGCGCGGGGCGCGGACCTCGATCCGCCCGCGCTGGTCAGCACCTGCCGGGGCTGGTGGTGGCCGTTACGGACGACCAGGCGGCGTCCGGCCTCGTCACGCTCGTCGGCGAAGGCGGCGATATAGGCGTCAATCTCGGCTTTGAGCGCTTCGGCGAGCATCCGGCGGGCGCCTTCACGTACCAGCTCGTCGATCAGCGCGGGCGAGGTGCCGGAGGCGGACGCTTCGCGGTCGCCGCCGGCGGGGCCAGGGACTACGGTGAGCACGGGTGTGCCTTCCCGACCGA
>NZ_SMKP01000417.1:0-1353 GCF_004349015.1 Nonomuraea diastatica | reverse complement strand
GTTGCGGGTAGGGGAGGAAATTCGATGGCGGAGACGGGAACGCCGGGGTCGGCGGCCATGGTTTCCAGCGCCCGCACCAGCGCATCGGCCAGCCACTCCATCACCGGCTCGGCGAAGGTGTCCAGGCGGTATTCGACGGTCACGGCGATACCCGCGGGAGCCCCGTCGCCTCCGTAGTCGTCGGTCACGTCGACCAGCAGCTCGAACCGGGCCGCCCCGGTCCTGACCACCTCGACCCGCGTCTCGACGCCGGGCAGCGACAGTTCGGCCCGCGCGTTGTTCTGCAGCGCCAGCACCACGTCGACGAGGGGATGCCGCCCGGGGCGCCGTACCGGGCCGAGCTCCTGCACGACCCGCTCGAACGGCACCTCCTGGTGCGAGAACGCCTCCAGGTCCGTCTCCCGCACCCGCGACACCAGCTCGCCGGCCGACGGATCACCCGACAGGTCGGTACGCAGGACGAGCAGGTTGACGAAGAACCCGACCAGGTCGCCCACCTCGTCGCCGGACCGCCCGGCGACCGGCGCGCCGATGGGCAGGTCGGTGCCCGCGCCCGCTCGTTCGAGCACCACGGCCAGGCCCGCCTGCAAGACCATGAACAGCGTCGCCCCGCGCTCCCTGCCCAGCTCGACCAGCCGCCGGTGCAGGACGGGGCCGACCCGCCTCCGCACCGTGCCCGCCGCGCCCGCGGTCTCCGCACCCCGCGGCTCCGGCCTGCGGGGAAGGGAGAGCGGCTCGGGCAGATCCGCCAGCGCCTTGCGCCAGTAGCCGAGCTCGGCGCCGGACAGCGCGTCCACCCGCGTACGATGCCGCACCGCGTGGCCGGCGTACCGGATCGGCAGGGGAGGGAACTCGGCGGTCCGACCGGCCAGCCGCTCCCGGTAGGCCCGTGACAGGTCGCGCATGAACGGCGGCAGCGACCACCCGTCGGTGGCGATGTGGTGCATGACCAGCAGCAGCGCGTGCTCGTCCGGCCCTGTCGTGAACAGCACGGAGTGGATCGGCAGCTCGGCGCCCAGGTCGAAGCGGTGCCTGGCCGCCTCGGCCACGCGCGCGTCCAGCTCGTCCGGCGCCACCTCGACGGCGCTGAACCCGGGTCTGGCCCGCTCCGCGGGCAGCACCCTCTGGGCGGGCTCCCCGTCGTGCACGGCGAAGATCGTGCGGAGCGGCTCGTGCCGTGCCACCACGTCCTCCAGGGCCCCGCGCAGGGCCGCCACGTCCACGGGGCCGCTGAGCCGTACCAGCATGGGCATGTTGTAGGCCACGCCCGCGTCGATCTGGTCGAGGAACCACAGGCGGCGCTGCGCGAACGACAGCGGCAGCGTGCCATCGGGCGGGACGGTGGCCTCGGAC
>NZ_SMKP01000416.1:0-1360 GCF_004349015.1 Nonomuraea diastatica | reverse complement strand
CTGGAGGACGAGCGTGATGACGCCCCTATGTTTGTCAAGCCGCAGCGGGCGGAGTACGCGCTGGTGAGAGTGCTGCGGTGATGATCGGGAAGACTTCGCGGGCGACGTAGCGCTTGAGGCAGCGGATGATCTCTTTCTTGGATTTGCCCTCGGTGGTGCGGCGTTCGGCGTAGGCGCGGGTGCGCGCATCGCGGCCGAGGCGGGTCACGACGATGGTGTAGAGGGCGCTGTTGCTGCGCCGGTCGGCGCCACGGTTGAGCCGGTGCCGGACGGTCTTGCCGGAGGAGGCCTCGATCGGGTTGACGCCGCATAGGGCGGCGAAGGCGGCTTCGCTGCCGAGCCGGTCGGGGTTGTCGCCGGCGGTGATGAGCAGCGCGGCGGCGGTGTCCGGCCCGATCCCGTACTGCTGGAGCAGTTTCGGGGCGCATTCGGTGATGATCGCCACCAGCGTTCGCTCGTGCGCGCGGGCCTCTTCGGTCAGGGCCAGG
Organism: Nonomuraea diastatica; assembly: GCF_004349015.1. NCBI lineage: Bacteria > Bacillati > Actinomycetota > Actinomycetes > Streptosporangiales > Streptosporangiaceae > Nonomuraea > Nonomuraea diastatica. The sequence continues at coordinate 872 of NZ_SMKP01000416.1, read as the reverse complement.
ATGCGGCGGGCGAGCATGCGCAGCACGCCACGGGCCGCGTCGTCGATGGTGCGGTGCTCGGCGGCGGGCAGATCTGCGCAGGTGCGGATGAGGGTGACCGAGCCCAGACCGGCCAGCGCGTCGCGCAGTGCCGAATCCGCTCGCATCAGGACGGCCCGCAGCTGGTTGATGGCCTGGGTACGGGCCTTGACCGCCGAGTCTCTAGCGACTTTGAGCATGCGGATCATCTCAACGGGGCCGTCGCCGGTCTTGGCGATGGCGGCGGCCTCCTGCGACAGCACCGCTCGAGCGGCGTTCTCGGCGTCGACGGCGTCGGTCTTGCCGCGCCGTCGCCGGCGGGCCCGGTCGGGCCGGTTGACCTCCAGAACCCGCAGGTCATGGCGGCGGAGGTAGCGGTTGAGCGCGGTGCCGTGCGAGCTGGTGCCCTCGACCCCCGCCCGCCGCAGCCGGCCGTGTCCGCTCGCCCAGCTCAGCAGCGCCGCGTAACCGTCGGCGGTGGCCGGGAACGCCTGGGTGCCCATCAGCACGCCCATGACGGTGATCACTGCTGCGACGTGCATGTCGGCGTGAGTATCCACGCCGAGCACGATCTCCTCTCGCGCCTCGACGTCGGCTGCGTTGGTGTGGTCGTCGGTGGAGGCAGTCACTGGTCTCCTCGAAGGGTCGGGGATGTGGTGGTCACCGGCCGGGCGAGGAGGTCAGGACTGTGATGATGCATATGGCGAGGCCCCTATGGGGACACATCCGCGCCTGGTCCGGCGGTACCGCCCGGGCCAGGGCGACAGGTCATCACCAAGGCACAGGTGGCCAGTCTCAAACTGGGTCAGACCCTGGCGTGGCGGGCGGTACCTCACCAGTCTCACAGTCCTCAA
>NZ_SMKP01000042.1:0-60216 GCF_004349015.1 Nonomuraea diastatica | reverse complement strand
GACGAGTTGCGGGGCCGGGGACGGGGCCAGGACGGTCGAGGACGACGCCGTAGGGGCGGTGGATGGTTCGGGCCGGGCGTGCGTGGTGCGGCGTTCGAGCATCGAGATCGCGATGAGGAACGCGGCGGCTGGGGTGGCGGCGGTGATCCAGCCCCAGACGGTCGGTGTGGCTTGGGCGAGGTTGGCGGCCAGGGACAGGGCGATGCCGCCGGTCAGGACGAGGACGGGCCAGGAGACGGGGCCGCGCCGGGTGCGGTGGTGCTGCTTGTCGCGTTGGCGTTCGCGGGCGGCCATGACGCAGGTCAGGTCGATGCAGACGGCGACGGCCCAGGACATCCAGCCGGTCTGGCCGTGCTGGGTGGCGGTGTCGCGGATGTGGGTGAACGATCCGGCACCCGCGATGGCGGCCAGGACGAGGACCGGGCCGGTGTCGAGCAGTCGGCAGGCGAAGCGTCGCATCGTTCCTCCCTCCCTTGGGTTCAGGCGTTGACGGGGTCGGTGACGTGGGCGGTGATCTCCTCCCAGGGCGGGGTGAGGTGGGCGTGGGTGCGGGCGGCGTGTTCGGCGGTGGCTTCGGTGACGTAGAAGGAGCGTGCGCGGTACCACTGGCCGTCCTGTCCGGCGACGATCGCGACGCCGGGCGTCTCAGCGGCGATGGCCCGCGCGGAGACGAGCGCGGCGGGGTCGAGGTCGCCGAGCGTCATGGTCGCGGTCTCCGGGTCGTTGACCCGGTGGCAGATCCGCCCCGAGCACTGTGCGCGGAGGGCGGTGACGCCAGGTCCGAGGTCGGAGCCGATCCGCTGTCCGCAGCAGAACAGGTAGATGCCGAACGCCCGCCCGAGCTGTGCCACCCGCAACAGCGCGGTCGACGTTTTGGTGATCTCGTCTTTCTCGGACTTGTCGGCCATCAGGTACAGCTCGGCGAGCTCGTCGACCAGGACGACGACCGGGGCGGGGCGGATGGCGGGCGGGAGTTGCCAGATGTTGCGGGCGCCGGCCTGGCGACACAGCCCCATGCGGTCGATCATCAGTCCGACCAGGTCGCACAGCAGATCGACGGACTCCGCCCGTGAGGTGGCCAGCGCTGACAGCCGGGGCGCGTACGGGGTGAACTCGACGCCGCCTTTGAGGTCGAAGCCGACCAGCGCCACAGGCTGTGGCGCGAGGCCGACGATCAGGGCGTTGGCGAGGTTCGACTTGCCGGACTGTGTTGCCCCGGCGTTGAGCCAGTGCGGCACCGTGCGGAAGTCGATCACCCACGGCTGGCCGGTTTCCAGCCGTCCCACGGTCACCTTGAGCAGGTCAGACGAGACCGGACACTGGTCGACGGTGACCAGCGGGTCGCGCATGGTGGCCATGAGCAGGACCCGGCCGGGCCGGGGTGAGGAGACGCGTACGGCGTGAATGCCCCAGGAATGGGCGAGGCGTTCGGCGGCGTCGGCGTAGTCGCCGGGGGTTTGGCCTTCGAGGGTGTGCAGGGTGACGCGCCAGCCGTGCCGGGTCGGCAGGGGCAGCCACATGAATGGTTTGGTGTCGACGGCGACCCGTTGGAAGCGGCGGCGGACTTTGACCAGGCCGGTGGAGGCGATCGCTCCGGGGACGGTGGTGAACCACCAACGTTGGCGCTTCTTGGTCAGCCCACAGCCGAGCGCGACGCGCCGCCAGGACGCTCGTACGGACAGGGCGATGAGCGGGAAGCCGACGGCCAGCCAGAACGAGCGGTAGTGGTAGCGGCGCCAGGCCCACAGCCCGGCCGCGAGGGCGGCCAGGACTGCGGGGACTGCGAGTACTTCGAGCGTGTCACGCATCGGCGGCCTCCCGTACTGGGAGTAGGGCGTTGGCGCGGTAGGCGATGCCCCATCGGCCGGCGATCTCCCAGACGTAGCCGAGCAGGCCGACGGCGTTGACCTGGTCGCCGACGGTGATGGGTGGTTCGCCGGTGATGCCGATCTTGATGAGTTCGATGCGGCCGAATTCGTCTTCGACCGAGACGGTGATTTCGTAGACGGTGTTGCCGTTCTTGTCGGTCTTGATTTCGCCGGTGTCGCGGTTGAGCACTCGGGGGCGGGGGGCTTTGACGCAGGTGATGGCGAGTTTGCTGATATCCACGGGGATCGGGATGGAACGCATGGGCGGTGACCTCCTCTTTCGTCGTGAGCAACATAGTTAACCTAGTTGGCTCGGTTGTCAATGTTCCCTCGGTTGGCCAGGTCGAACATTCGTGGTGAGATAGAAGGGCGATGGTCAAAAACACCGGACGCCCCGGCTACCTCCAGATCGCCGACGACCTGCGCGCGCAGATCCACGGCGGATCCCTCGCGCCCGGCACTCCGCTGCCGTCCACCACCCGGCTCGCCGAGCAGTACGGCGCGTCCCTGTCGGTGGTGAAGCTCGCCGTCGGCGTCCTGCGCACCGAGGGCCTGGTGATCGGCCAGCAGGGCAAGGGCGTGTTCGTCCGCGACACCGCAGAGCAACCCCCGCAGGCCGGCGGCGATCCCGCCGGCGAGGTGGCCGAGTTGCGCGCCGCCGTACAAGACCTGTCGCTGCGGCTGGCCAAGGTCGAACAGCAGCTGGCTACGTCCACGACACGCCGCCCCGGGCGTAGCAGCCGGTGACCTTGCGGGCCAGCGACGCCGCCGCCCCGTCCGGCGCCTGACGCAGACTGAGCCGCTTGTCCTCCCGGCGGATGCCGACCAGCACCGCCACGTACCCTGCGAGCAGCGCGACGCCGAGCACCCCGGCGACGATCAGCGGAATCGCGATCATGACCAGGTCACCCCCGCCTGCGCCAGCCCACGAGGATCGCGCGGAGGACGCCGGTTCTCCGAGCGTCGCCGGTTGCGGCGGTTGCGGGCCCGCTCCTTACGCGCCCACCGGTTGCGGGCCAGGCACTTGGAGCATCGGACCTGGCCGTGTCCCAGGGCGTTGCCGCACTCGCACGAGGGCGTCTCGCCCGGGATGGTGATCTCGTTGTTCATGGCTGCATCCCCTCCTTCGGTTGGTGCCGTTGTGGCGTTGTGCAACCGAGGATGCGACGCAACGTCAGGACGAGATCACTACACGACGGGACATGTTCAAGACGTCCGGCCTACGATGGCCAGGTCCCCGGACGTCCTTGGGAGCAGGTGGAATGGCGAACGAACGGCTACGCGCGGCCCTGCTGCAAAAGGGCGTGAGCGTCGCGGACCTGGCCGAGGCGATCGAGGTCGACCCCAAAACCGTCGAACGGTGGATCACCAAGGGCCGCGAGCCGTACCGTAAACACCGCTTCGCCACCGCTTCCTACCTGGGCGTGGACGAGACCTACCTGTGGCCGCAGGCCCTCTCCCGTGAACAGGTCGTCGCCGCGTCCGAAAGCGAAGTCCTGGCGATCTATCCACACCGCTGGGCCGTGCCCCGGGACGCGTGGGGACGTCTGTTCACCGCCGCGTCCGAGGACATCGGCGTCCTGGTCTACAGCGGCTTGTTCCTCGCCGACGACGCCGCCATGGTCCGCCTACTGGGAGAGAAGGCACGGGCGGGGGTACGGGTGCGGATCCTGCTCGGCGACCCCGACTGCGCCCAAGTCGCGCAGCGCGGAGCCGACGAAGGCGTCGGGGACAGCATGGCCGCGCAGATCCGCAGCGCCCTGGTCTTCTACCGGCCGCTGTTCGGCCTGGACAACTTCGAGATCCGGCTGCACCAGACGATCCTGTACAACTCGATCTACCAGGCCGACGACGACTACCTGGTCAACATGCACGTGTACGGCACCCGCGCCGGAAACGCCCCCGTCCTGCATCTGCGCAGAGTGGCCGGCGGGGAGATGGTCACCACCTACGCCGACAGCTTCGAAAAAGTCTGGGCCGGGGCCGTCCCCGTGGAGACCTGACCATGGCTAGGCGCATCGATTTTTACGACGACCCCGACGCACCCGCCCCGAACAGCCTGGTCCCGTCCGTCAACGTCATCGTCACCAACACGGCCGGCGACCTGCTGATGATCCGCCGGACCGACAATGACAACTGGGCCGTGCCCGGCGGAGCGATCGACCTGGGCGAGTCCATCCCCGCGGCGGCCGTCCGGGAGACGTTCGAGGAGACGGGCGTCATGTGTGAGATCACGGGCCTGGTCGGCACCTACAGCGACCCCCGCCACGTCATCCTCTACACCAGCAACGGCGAGGCCCGCCAAGAGTTCTCCATCGTCCTGACCGCCCGCGCCACGGGCGGCCAGCCGACCCCGAGCGAGGAGTCCCGAGAAGTCCACTGGGTGCCCCGGGACGAGGTCACGTCGCTGCCGATGGACCGGTCGATGCGGATGCGGATCGAGCACTACCTAGCCGGAACGGATACGCCGTACATTGGCTGATCTTGGCCGACAGGATGGGAGCGACTCGTGGATCCGTGGCTTGACCCAGCAGAGATCACCACCGAACGCTTGAGCATCCGGGCGACAACCCGCGATGACCTGCCCGTGATGGAACGCACATGGCTGGACCCGAAGGTCCGCCGCTATCTGGGTGGTCCCATCTCCGCTGAAATGCTGGAGCGTCGGCGTCAGACACAACCAGGACGTGGCATGTTCACCGTCACTGTCGACGGGGCGACGGTCGTGGGCTTCTGCACCTACGGGCGTACCGAACAGGGTGACCTCGAACTGTCCTACAGCTTCCTGCCCGAGCACTGGGGACACGGCTACGCGCGTGAGGCGTGCGCAGCCGTGCTCGGCTGGGGCTTCGCCAACGTCGCCGGAACTGAGCGGATCGTCGCCATCACCCAAGCGGCCAACCTGCGCTCCATCCGCCTCCTCAAGGCGCTGAACATGGTGAAGGTCGATGAGTTCATGCAGTTCGACGCACCGCAAGTCATGTATGCGGCGTACTGCTGAGTGCCGCCTCCACCGTGCGGACCGACGACACGATGCACGGGGTCGCGTCGGTGATCGACCGGCTCACCACATGCTCAGGCCCGTACCGGGAATGGATCTCGGCCAGCCGGTCAAGCACATCGAGGTGCCGGCCGTCCGGATCGGTGGTCATGTCGCAGTACGTCAGCGCCCGCGCCAGGTCCGGCCGTTCCTGGTCGAACTCCTTGGCCAGCACGTCGAACAGGTCCCTCTGCCGGGCCTCGTTGTCCGCGCACGAGTGGTACGCGACCAGGCGGCACAACCGCTCGTCAGCCCCCGCCACGTCGCGCAGATAGCGGGCGCCGTCGAGCTGATGCATGCCGGTGTCGACCAGGTCCGGCGCGTAGCCGATGTCATGCAACAGACATGCCGCCAGCAACGTGTCAGCATCCGCGCCCAGGACCGGGGCCAGGGATTCGGCCCGCTCGGCAACCCCCTGCGTGTGTGCCCATCGCCGGGGCAACGCCGTCTCCAGCAGGTCCTTGGCCAGGCCATATGCCCATTCGCTATGTCCCACAGGGCTCACGATAGGCATCAGGGACATAAGCGGAGCAGAGGGCAAGGCTGGACGTCCTGGGACGTCCTGCCTCACCGGCGTTCCCTACCGGACGAACCGCCCCCGGCCATGCTCCACCACCACCAGCCCTTCGACCTCCAGCACGGCCAGCGCCTGCCGCACGGTGGTCCGCGACACCTCGAACTGCCGCTGCAACTCCGCCTCACTGGGCAGCGCCGCACCAGGCGCGAGGTCCCCGCGCTCGATCTGCTCACGCAACCGCGCGGCGATCACCTGATACCGGTACGGAGCCGCCGGGCTGTCCCCGACCACCACCCGCCCCTTGGACGGGACCGTGACCAGCAAGCCCTCCTCCTCCAGCAGGGCCAGGCCACGCCGGACCGTGTTCCGCGCCACCCCGAACACCCGGCACAGCTCCGCCTCCGACGGCAACACATCACCCGGCGCGAACTCACCCGCCCGGATCCGCTCCCGCAGCCGATCAGCAACCTGGGTATAAACCCGCCCGCCGGTCAGCCACCGCCCCGCCGCCACCGACTCAGCCGCGGTAGGCATCAAGCATCTTGTTCAGGTCGACGCTCAGATCGCCCTGCTCGCCCTCGCGCCACCCCTTGCGCGCGGCCTGCTCGATCCGGTCCACCGCAGGGGCCATCTGCAGGAACGAGACCCGCTCGTCTTGCTGATCGCCCCAGTAAAACCAGCAGAACGGCAGGTGCACGAACACCCGCCGCATCCTGCACCGGCAGTCGGTCACGTCCAAGGCCGGCCGCCCATCCTGCGTGATTACCAGCACATGCGTGACACCCCGCACGTCCAACTGCTCGCCCAACGCGACCAGCAGCCGCTCCGCGTAGACCCGTTGCTGCTCCTTGATGGACTTGCTCGTCTGCACCCTCGGCCTCCCTGACGTCCTCTTGCGGGTTCCTCGTGTGCGTCGAGGTTCGCCCCGCAGCCGGGGGCAGGAACACCACAACTTAGGGACGTCTAGGGACGTCTGATGCTAACGTCGCAGAGCAGGGTCGTTCTGCGAGAGGAACAGACCGGTCATGAACAACAACCTCCGCTACGCACTGGCCGCCGCCCGGCTCAACTCCACCGACGTCGCCGCCGCCCTCGCCGTCGACCCCAAAACCGTCACCCGATGGCTCCAGGGACGCGTCCCCTACCCCCGCCACCGCTGGGCCGTCGCCGACCTCCTCCACGTCAACGAAGCCGACCTCTGGCCCGAAGCCGCACCACGCCACCAAGCACTCGCCGACGGCATCCACGCGATATACCCTCACCGCTGGGCCGTCCCCCAGACCGTCTGGCGAAACCACTTCGACAATGCGCGCGAGGAGATCGACATCCTCGCCTACAGCGCTCTATTCCTGGCCGAAGACGCGGCGATCCTCAACACTCTCCTTGAAGGAGCCGAGGCTGGCGTCAAGGTCCGCATCCTCCTGGGCGACCCCGAGGGGCCGGAAGTGGCCGTACGGGGGACCGACGAGGGGATCGGTGCCGAGGTGATGACAGCCAGGGTTAAGAAGGCCCTGATGCTGTATCGGCCACTTGCGAACGTCAACGGCGTCGAGATCCGGTTGCACCGCACCGTCCTCTACAACTCCATCTACCGTGCCGACGACGAACTGCTCGTCAACGCTCACGCCTACGGCTCACCAGCAGCCAATGCCCCCGTCATGCACCTCACCCGCAGCGACCACCAAGGGCCCGCAGCCACCTACATCACTAGCTTCAACCACATCTGGAACAGCGCCCAGTCTCACGGCACGTAGCTCAAGCCTCCACAGACACAGCTACGACCCGACACAGCTACGATCCGACCAGAAAGCAACTTCTCTCCACGTCATCAAGGCCGCCCGCCTGCGGCGGTCGGCGGCGCGTCCGGACGGTCTGCTGGCCGCGCTGCGGCTCTCCGGCCGGTCGCGGCCAGCACCGCCCACGCGCGAGGGGCACCGAGCAACCGACTCCAATCGGAAGATCACTGGCAGGCCCGAAGGAGATCCCTCTACTCCAGGCCCGCCAAGCCTCGACCCAGCGGAAGGGGCAAGACATCCATAACCTACCGGCGTATCCGCAACGGTCAATAGCCCTCTGGACCCGCGGCCACTGACTCGGTAGATCGTCCTGTGCGCGATGTGGACGAACTCGGCCGTCGGCACCAAGTCGACCCGGCCAGTTGGCGTGGGACATCGAGTATTCGCGTGGCTAGCGACGACACTTTCGCCCCGCCAGTGGGGCCTTCGATGAGCCTCGCTGTCTTGTGTCGCCCGTCAGCGCACTCCTCACTTGAGCCGTTACGCTCTACGCGTGGATCCGATCACCAGCACTGAGACCCGGCGCCAAGCTGCTCTCGGCAAACTAGACCCGAGTACCCAAGCGGTGCTCGGGCAGTTCTTCACTCCCGTGAAGGCTGCCACGCTGATGGCCTCATTGCTTCGAGTCGAAGATCTCAGTGACACAGTCCGGGTACTCGATCCAGGAGCTGGCGCCGGGTCTCTGACCGCCGCCCTCGTTGATCGACTGCATACCGAGTGCCCCGACGTTGCGGTCCACGTCGTGGCCGTGGAAACCGACCCCTTCATCACGCCCTACCTACGCGCCACTCTGGAGGAATGCCAGGCTGTCTACGGCATCTCCTACGACCTGGTCGAGGGTGACTACTTGCTCGACGAGAGCGCCCAGTTGGATGGCCCTTTCGACTTCGTGATCGCCAATCCGCCGTACGGAAAGCTTGCCGCAGATTCGCCCGCACGGCTTGCAACGACAGCGCGCGCCGTCGACACCCCCAACGTCTACGTGGCCTTTTGGGCACGAGCAGTCGCTTCACTCAAGGAGGACGGGCAGGGAGTGTTTATCGTTCCCCGCTCATGGGCAAACGGTACTTACTATCGCCCGTTCCGCCGCTGGCTACTATCGACCGCAAGTCTCGACGTTCTCCACGAATTCGAAAGCCGCACCAAAGTTTTCGCGGACACGAAGGTAAAGCAAGAAAATGTAATTGTCGTTTTCAGTTTGAGACCCCAAGCTTCCAATGTGACCCTCTCAAAATCGGTTGCGCACGACGAGGTCCCCATCGCACGCTCTGTTCCGTTCTCTGCGATTGTCCAAGATGAAGACGATGACAAAGTTGTACACTTCATCGAAGGAGCATCAGTACCCTCGGCTGCGAGATTCACTTTGTCCGACCTCGGCATCGACGTCAGCACAGGAAAGGTGGTCGATTTTCGCAATCGCCAATACCTGACCGATAACCTCAACGCCCCCGGCGTCACCCCAATGATTTATCAGTCAAACATTCGATCGGGCGGGATCGATTGGCCACAAGTGAACGCGAGAAAGCCGCAGGGATTCGTTGCCCGCGACGATGCTGCAATCCGCCAACTCCTCCCTCAAGGTCCGTATGTTGTCGTGAAACGGCAAACTGCGAAGGAGGATCCCCGACGTATCGTAGCTGCACTCTGGGATGGACCTAGTAGAGTTGCATTTGACAACAAGACGAACTATCTGCATGAATCGAATAGTCCGCTCGAGAGAAACCTTGCCCGCGGTCTCATGCTCTGGCTTAACTCGACCGTATTGGATCGATACTTCCGAGCATTCTCGGGCCACACCCAGGTCAACGCGGGCGACCTACGCCGCCTCCCGTTCCCCTGTCGCGAGGACCTCGTTCTTCTCGCTAAGGCCGCGCCCGACGGCTTGCCCGACCAGGAGACGTTGGACGCCGTGGTAGCCAAACTCTTCCCGGAAGTGCCAGACTCCACCGCGTGACCGCTAGCAACGACATCGACGAGACGGTAGCGACCATCGACACCGCACGGGCGCTGCTGAAGAGCTTCGGGTTCGACGCACAGCGATACAATGTCCGCAGTGGCGTGACGCTGCTCGCGCTTGCTGGCCTGAAGCCGGGAGACCGCTGGGCCGACTCGACCACCCCACGTCTCGGCGTGCAGAAGATCATGGACTGGTCTGGCGAGCACTGGGCCAAGCCCTACGCCACTGGTAGCCGGGAAGATTTCCGCAAGAAAACCCTGCGTCAGTGGGTTGATACCGGATTCGCGGTCCTCAATCCGGATAACCAAAATATCGCCACAAATTCGCAACTCAACGAGTACTGCCTGTCCGACGAGGCAGTTGGAGCAGTCAGGTCATATGGTACGGACGCTTTCGAGAATGCTCTTGTTAGCTTTCTCAATGAAGCGTCGGAGGCAGTTAAAGCGCGGGCGGAAGCCCTCCATGCCGCGATGATCTCTGTTGATTTGCCTGACAGGGAGGCGTTCCTACTCTCTCCCTCCGGGCAGAATCCGCTGCTAAAGAAGATGGTCGAGGAGTTTGTGCCACGCTTTGCGCCCGACGCGAAGGTGCTCTATCTCGGAGATACCCGCGGAAAACAGTCTCTCTTCGAGGATAGAATTTTTGAGGAGACGCTTGGGCTGGCTTTCGATCCCCACGGGCGAATGCCGGACCTTGTCCTATACGACGAAGCCCGTGGGTGGCTCTTCCTTATGGAGGCCGTAAAAAGCAAGGGTCCGTTCGATGACGAGCGCCACCGTAGCCTACGAGAACTATTCGCAACGCCTGTAGCGGGACTCGTCTTCGTAAATTGCTTCGAGAACCGTGAGGCGATGCGCCAATGGCTCCCCGAACTTGCGTGGGAGACTGAGGCTTGGGTGGCGGACGATCCTGATCATCTGATTCACCTAAACGGCTTACGCTTCCTCGGACCTTATGAACGCTAGTACGACAGCCGGTCTTTGTGACGTCGGAGCGGCGGCGCGTGACAGGGCTGGTATGGGCGCGATGTTGGTGTCGCAGGCATCGAGGAGGGACACGATCGACGCGGCGCTAGGCACGCTGTCGGGTGAATATGTCGACTTCGCGTTGGTGAGGCTCGGCGGCGGTCGCCCTCTGGCTACGGGGCCGGTGCGGTCGAGGCCGTGGCGATCGCCGCCAAGCCCCACCCTCGACGGGTCGTTCTCCAGCGGCCACTTGCGGATGTTGGACGGGCCGGACTCCGCGGCCCCGTTCAAGAGCGGCGAGCCGTTCATGATGATCCCGGCCCGCCCGCACCGTAGCGGAGGGGGTCGACAAAACGCGAGCACGAGGGTCAGGGCAGCCTCGGCGAACTACTCCTCCCACAGGCCACACGGGATCGGGCACTCTGAACCACCGCGGCCGGTGCCCAGATCCGGCGCGGGCGGATATCAGCGATCCTTCGGGGTCACACGCGATCGGCTGCGCCGAACCTGAACCCGCTCCGGCCTGGGTCCGCGGCTACGAGAAGGTTTCAGTGGGACCGACGCAGCGCGGGATTATGACAGCCCCGTCGCAACGGGGCTGAGGCCGTGACGATCGCGGACTTCGTTGCCCATCTCACGGGCTGGGGCGATCGCCGCCAAGGCCCTCCTTCGTCGGGCCTCGGCACTGGGCACAGCGGTATCTGTGACGGCACGCAGCGGAGATAACCGCTCGTATGCCTTCGCCTGAAGAGCGGAAGGAACTGGACATCCCGGAGAGGGTTCCTGTGTTCGTCAATAAGCAGTTCTCTAAGCGGAGCCGTATCTTGCCGGCTGACCGCACAACCCCTCGTCTGGAGCGCCGACAAGAACCCCTAGGGCCTGAGCTGACGCAGAGATGGTTGCTACGCGGATGGGTTGGTCGGACCAGGCCCTGCAGTCGCTTCCGCCCAGTCCGGTCGAAAATGATGCCTAATTACACACCCCGAATCTCGCCGCTGCACGCTCCACGAACGCGTTGCACGAAGCTCGACGAACCATGCACAACACCGATGGACTCCACCTGCCAACCTGGCTACACTGTTTGCCTCTAGGATGCGCTTAGCCGTATGGATTGGATTGCTTCATGGCTGACTTCGAGAAGCTCAGTGAATCAAATCGAAATAAGGCCATCGAGGATTTCCGAAAGGCCCAGTCAGCCTCCGTTCTTGAGGTCGCCGATCAGGGATTGCTAACGCTAGCAAATCTTGTAGAAGGCGGGGCGATTGATATATCGCCGAACTTCCAGCGTCGCGACAGGTGGAATCCAGAGAAGCAGTCCCTCCTGATCGAGTCATTCCTGTCGAACATCCCCGTGCCCCCGGTCTTTCTGGCCGAAGATTCCGCCAAACCAGGCACTTACGCGGTCATCGATGGCAAGCAGCGCCTAACTTCGATCGCCTTATTCTTTCAGGATGATCTCGTCCTACGCGGGCTCGAGCGACTGCCGCTACTAAACGGCCTAAAGTATAGCCAGCTTCCAATCGAGATCCGCAATGCGCTCGGCATGAAGTCTCTCCGAACAACCACACTGCTCCGCCAATCCAATCCAGATCTAAAGCATGAAGTTTTCTTGCGCCTCAACACAGGCGGCGAGATTCTCAACACTCAGGAGATCCGCAATGTAGCCTACAGAGGTCCGCTTAACGACCTCGTCTACGAACTGGGCCAGAGCGAATTCCTTAGGCAACAGTTCAAAGTTATTCCTCCAAGTTCTCCAGGGTATCGACAAATGGTCGATGCCGAGTATGTGCTGAGATTTCTCGCCCTCGCCAATTCATGGAAGTCATTTCGTGGAGATCTGCGAGGCGCCATGGATGAATTCATGTCCAATAATAGATTCGCGACCCCGGAGAAGATAGAGTCATACAAGCAGCAGTTCAATAGCTGCATTATCGCAGCCGAGGCAATCTGGCAGGAGAGGGCGTTCAAGAGGCCCGGAAGGGATCAAGCACTTGCAGGCCTTTATGATGCACAGATGATTGCTCTCCATGAGGTTGGCCACGCTAACCACGAGATCCTTGTCAGGAGAAGATCTGAAGTAGTACGCGCCACCGATGCTCTTTTTAACAAGCCGTCTTTTGACGAAGCAGTTAGGATCGGCACCAACACCCCAGGTCGGCTGTATTCTAGGGTAACCGAGATGTCTCAGCAGTTGAACCGATTTCTGGACGGTGCGTCATGAGCGGTGACGCCCGGCGAGAGTTTTTGAGCGGGGTTGAGGCACTACAGAAATCCCTAGGCACACCACTGGTTAGCGGAGGCGATGCAGTTGGAGAATTCCTACGCCGAGGGCTTGCTATCGTCAGCTATAACCTGCTCGAGGCATTCGTTTCGAGTCGACTTGTTGAGATCGCAGATCACATCAATAGTGGTATTGCCCACTTCTCCGATCTACCCGAAAACCTGCAAAGGGCGTCTGCGCTGGATTTGCTTAGCGTAGCCAATTCGAAAGCCAGGCGGGCCCGGATGGATGTTCAGGCGGCCGTGGCGTTCGCCGGATCGGTAGGCGCGAGTCTAGCGGCCAACTCCGGCCCTATTCGCCTTTCGCCATTGATGTGGGAATGGGAAGGGAGCAATATGAATGCGGAGGACGTTCAGCGGGCCCTCCGCTTATTTCATGTTGAGAAGCCATGGGAGACAATTAGAGAGGTCACTCGCCGCACCGGATTTCACATACCTGACCCGAAAACCACTCTAGTGGGGTTGCTGCGCGAAAGGAATCTGAGTGCGCACAGCTCCTCATATCCAGTCTCCAATCTCTGGATCAGAGCCGTCCCCAATCAGCTACAGACACTCGGGATGAGTTTCGATATCTTGATTTCGATAGCAGCCAATCAGATCAACCTAGCAAACTCCGCATTTTTTGGCGACGACAAATGGATCACTCCAAGCAGACTGTCGTTTCGATTTGTGAGAGAACGCGTGGCAACTTGGGCCGAAATACTTGAAGGAAAAAACAGGGCGGCACATGTTAATCAAGATAGAGAACTCGCCATAAGGAACGCGATTCTAGCTTCGAAGGGCAAGTTTGAAGTAGTAATAGTACAGAACTCATCTATGCAGGTCATTGACTGGGTCTATCCAGATCTTCCATAGAGCCGAACGATTCCTAGTAACCAACCACGATTGACCCTGAGTTCTCATGGCTGAAGCGCTCCACCCACACGTTTGCCGGATGATCGTCCGACGGAGCACAAGATCGCTCAAGCAGAGACGCGCTTTTGAGCCTCGCATGGTCTCACCGCCCATGTCGGCAGCACAGAGGAAGCAGCGCCGGCCGTCGCCAAGCTTTGCTTTCGTTCCGTCGCTGTTCCGTGAGAGGACCAGCACCAGCGAGAACTGACGCGAGACGCCCACAAGAGTAACTGCTGCTCATCAGCATGATCAGGCTGTAGTCGCAGGTGATCACATCGCGGGTCGGAGATCACCCAGATCTACGAGGGCACCAACCAGATCCAGCGCATGGTGATGGCCCGGCAGCTGTTGAAGTAGGCAGTTGAGGTGTGGGAACGCCGCCTCCCATGGTGGGCAGGCGGGGTTTCCTGGTTTCGGAAAGGGCTCTCCTTTAGGGATGCAGCCGTTCGTATCGTTGTGCGACGGCTGGAGTTCTGAGCGGGTGACCGGGCAGGAACCGGGCGTGCGCGGTGACCTGCTGGCCCTCATGGACGGTTTGCTGGGGGAGCTGGCGGCCCTCGGCGTGATCGCGGGCTTCTTGGCGAGCCCGTACCGGATCACACGCATCCGGCCTTGCCTATCTTGTCCGTCCGGGCGGGCGTATTGCCATATCGGCCCTCCAGAGGTGGTGCCCGTGAGCGGGCGATCAGCCGCGGGGGGTTCGCCCAAGGGCGGCGGATATGTCCAAGGGCGGGATTCACCTAAGGGCGGGATACGCCTCAGGACGGCGGGTTCGCCCCAGGGCTTCCGCCGGGTGGCCACGTTGGTCGCGCGCGCGAGGGTGCCCGCACGTGCCTGCGCGAGTGCCGGGACCGCCCGTCACGGCTGGGTGAAGCGGAGCATGTTGCCGGAGGGATCGAGGAAGGCGCAGTCGCGGACGCCGTCGGGCCGGTTGATCGGTTCTTGCATCACCTCGGCGCCCGCGGCCGCGATGAGCTCGAAGGTGGCGTCGCAGTCGTCGGTCACGAAGACGAGGTGGCCCAGCATGCCATTGCCCATCAGGTCCTCGATCGCCTGCCGGTCGGCCGGCGAGACACCCGGGTGCGCGCCGGGCGACTCGAGGAGGATCTGCACGTCCGGCTGCGACGGCGGCCCGACGCTCACCGCCCGCGTTCGCCCGGATCCGACGTCATCGCGTACCTCGAAGCCGAGCAGATCACGGTAGAAGCCGAGCGCCTCGTCAAGGTCGCGGACGGCGAGAGCGCAAGACGAGACCTTGAGATTCATGCTGCTCACGCTGCGGACCGGCCGGGGAGTACGGGTCATCGCTGCTGCCCTTGTCGTTGGCTCGGAGAAAGACGATGTCGAGGTCGCGGAGCCGGTCCGGGTCGGTGTCGATGGTGATGCGGGTGATCATCCCCGTCGCCGACGGTGAACGTGAAGACGGCCTTCGGCCGGCCGCGGTGCGACCAGACGGCCGAGGGGACGCCGTCGACCAGTGCCGGCCGGGCGGCCTGAGCTCGTCTGGTGAAGAAGGCCGCCACCGCGTGGCCGCCGCGGATCTCGCCGACCACGACGTCCGGATCGAGGAGTTCGAGCAGGGCGGCGAAGTCCCCGTTCCGGGAGGCCGCCCGGAAGGCGTCGACGATTTCCCGCTTCTGGGATCGTGCGGTGTCGGATGCCCCGGTGGCTCCTCGCACCCGGCGCCGGGCCCGGCTGGCGAGTTGCCGGGCCGCCGCCGGGGAGCGGTCCATGATGGCGCCGATCTCGGCGAACGGCACAGCGAAGATGTCGTGCAGGACGAACGCGAGCCGCTCGCGGGAGTCAGCGTGTCCAGCACCACCATCAGCGCGACACCGACGGAATCGGCCAGCAGCGCCTCGTCCTCGGGGTCGGCCTGGCCTGCCGGGTGGATGCCCGCGTGCGGCGCGGCCGGCTCGGGCGGCAGCGCGCCGGCCGCCTCCTCACGCCGGGACCGGCGTGCCTCGAGCATGTTCAGGCAGACCCGGGCGACGACCGTGGTCAGCCACCCGGCCGGATTCTCCACCTGGCCGGTGTCGGCGCGACTGACCCGCAGCCACGCCTCCTGCACCGCGTCCTCGGCCTCGGCGGGTGAGCCGAGCATCCGGTACGCCACCGCCTTCAGACGGTCCTGGTGCTCGGCGAACCGCTCGCTCAGCCAGTCCTGCTCAACCATCGGTCACATTCCTCCGCCGCGGCCTGTCATACCAATTGACCGGCGAACCCACGCCGATGTGACATCCGGGCCCGGCCCGGATGTCCCCGCCCGCCCGCACCTCGGCCAGGGAGGACCAGGGAGACAAGGCATGAAAGCGTACGTCAGCTCGATCCTCCTGGGCGTCTTGCCGTGGGGCGGGTACGGCGGCTCCTTCGCGGGCCCGGACGGCTCCATCTGGAGTCTCGGCTACAGCGCCCAAGGAACGGCCCAGGGAACGGGCCAGTCCTACGCGGAGTAGCCGCCGGGAACGCCTCTGACCAACCCTTCGCAACCATCAGGAGAGAACCATGTCACTACAGGTGAGCGCCATCATGCTCGGCGTCAAGGACCTGGCCCGCGCCAAGAAGTTCTACGCCGAAGGCCTGGGCTGCGAGATCGACAAGGACGCCCAGGGATTCGCCCTGCTCAGCCTGGGCGAGGGATCCCCGCAGCTGGCTCTCTACGAATGGGAGGCGGCGGCACAGGACGCCGGCGTCTCCCCGGAGGGATCCGGATTCCGCGGTGCCTCATTCCACATCAACCCCGACTCCAGGAAAGTGGTGGACGAGATGATGCGCAACGCGGTGGCCGCCGGCGGGAGCGTGGTCAGGGAGGCGGCTCCCGCCGAGTGGGGCGGGTACTTCGGCTACTTCAGCGACCCGGACGGCTATCTGTGGAAGGTCACCACGTACGGCTCCTGACGGTCGAGCCGGCTCACGCAGGCGGTGGACCGGGCGTGTCCCCGCCTGCGTCCGTGTCCCCGCCTGCGTCCGTGTCCTCGCCCGCGTTCATGGCCACCGGCAGCCGTACGAATCCTCCGGACCAGAAGACCAGCGGCGGCCGGCGCGAGAATCCGAGGTCGAGCACCGAGCCGATGAAGATGGAGTGGTCTCCGACGGCGTGGGTGCCGATGAGCTGGCACTCCACCCAGGCGGCCGTCCCGTCGAGCACCGGTGCGCCGGTGCGCGGGCCTTGCCGGTGCGGCACCCCGGCGAACTGCGCGCGCCCGCGCGGCCGCGAGCGGTCCGCGAAGGCGCGCGCGTACCGCTCCTGATCTCCCGCGAGCACGGAGACGCCGAAGCAGCCGGCCGTCATGAGCCGGGCGTGCATCGACGCGTTGCGTCCGACGCATACGAGGATCGTCGGGGGGTGCAGGGACACGGAGGTGATCGAGTTGGCGGTCATGCCGTGGGGCTCAGGACCGCCGACGGTCACGACGGCGACACCGGTGGCGAAGCAGCCCATCGTACGGCGGAAGTCGACGTCCGCGGGCGCGAGGTCGGCGGTCATCTCAAGGCGCCATCAGTTGCGAGGGGTTGGACCATCGCCGGACACGTCCGGCCAGCCAGACGTGATCGTCGTCGAGGGACAACACGAGGCCCGCGTCGTGGAACACCTCGATCGCCTCGTCGGCGTACCACGACACGTCGGGACGGAACACGCTGGTGCCCGATGCCCGCTCGACGAAGTGGAGATGCACGTGATCGGTGAGGGTCAGCACCAGGCCGGCGTCGCACCGCTGGTCGTGGATCTTGATGAAGCCCGGTCCCTTGAACCAGCGCAGCCGGCCGAAGCGATACAGGGCGCGCCACTCGGCCTGGGTCCTGTCGTCCAGTCCCGACTCGGGAGCCGGCAGGTGGGTCAGCAGCGTCCAGTCGGGGACCCGGTCGAGCAGCGTCGCAGGCGCGGCCCAGCGGACCCGGAACCCCGCGGATTCGAGGTCACGGAGCGAGGCCAGGAGGCGGCAGAGATCGGCCGCCGCGGTGCCATCGCGGCCGTCGACGAACACCGCACGATAGCCCGCCTTCCACAACGCCGCCACGTCGGGGACGTCCTGCGGGACGGTATTGGGAGGTGGCAGCCCCAGGTCCGGGCCGTCCGTCGTCAGCTGCTCTGGCCGCACCGCGTAGGTCGCACTGATCATGAGGGCACCTCGACTCTGCTGGTGGCCGGATCGACGCCCGCGGTCGAGAGGCGGACGATCAGACCGCTGTCGTCGGTGAAGCAGAGCCCCCGTTCGGTCCAGTCGGAGAGCAGGCTCTCGACCTCGGCCTCGGGCGCTCCGACGCGCCTGGCGATCTCCCCGCGTCGGCGTGGTGCTTCCAGCGCCGCGTACAGCGCTCTCTCCAGCGGATCCGTCAGGATGTGCGTGCTCCACGCGAAATTCGGTCTGCTGTTGGCGATCAGGTAGGAGCCGTCGATCCTCGAATAGTGCACGAGGGAGGACTCGGGGAACACCTTCCGCCAGTAGTCGGCGAAGCCGGATACGCGCCCGGCGACATCCGGTTTCGCGGCGATGCCCTGCGCCTGCGACCGGAAGACGTACGCGAGATCGTCGAGCTCTGTGAGCGGCAGGTCATAGGAGATCCGATAGCGGGAGTGCGGCCCGCGATTCGGCAGTCCCAACGCCGGATCGTTGAAGTAGGGGCTGAAGCGTTCCAGCAGGATCCGCCCGACATATCCGGGAGGAGGCAGGTGGACCAGGGACTCGGCCGACTCCAGCACGTCGGTGTAGTCGCGATCCCGCTCCCCGGGGAAGCCGTAGAGATAGTTCCACAACACCGTCATCCCCAACTCGTCCGCGTCGCGGAGGAACCGTACGCACTGCGCGCCCGACACGCCCTTGTCCATCAGACGCAGCACGCGGGAGGAGAGGTTCTCGATTCCGGGTTGCACGCAGACCACGCCGGCGTCCTTGAGCGTCCGCAGGTCATCGTGCCGGAGATTCGCCTTGACCTCGAACATCACGTGCAGGTCCAGATCGCGAGCGGCCAGATCGGTCATCGCGGTGCCGATGTAGCCCTGGTCCAGGATGTTGTCCACGGCGTAGACATTCAGGCACTGGTGTCGCTCCGCGAGCTCCACAAGCTCGTCGACGAAGGATCCGGGAGACTTGCTGCGAAAGGTCATCATCGAGCCGTTGAGGCCGCAGAAGGTGCAGTGGTGCCGCTCGCCCCACCAGCAGCCCCGGCTGGCCTCAAGCACGAGTTTCGGCGAGTGGTGTTCGGCGACCCGGCTGCGGGCGAAACGCTCGAAGAAGGCATCGAAGTCCGGCCTCGGGATCCGCCCCGGCGGCACGAACCCCGATCGCATCGGATTGGCGAACAGCTCGCCGTCGTGCCGGCCGACCAGGCCGGGGACGGCCCTCACCGCGGAAAGATCCGAGCGGTGCAGGCCCTCCAGGAGCCGCGGAAGGGCATCCTCGCCCTCACCCCGGACGACATAGTCCACGAAGTCGAAGTTCCTGGCCACCGCCTCACCCATGACGCCGTCGCAGTTCGCCCCGCCGAACACGGTGATCAGATCCGGCTTCAGCCGCTTGAGTGCCTTGGCGAGAGCCAGGCTCGCGATGTTCTGCTGGAAGACGCTCGAGATTGCGACCACGTCCGGGCAGGTGCGGGCGATCCGCTCGGCGAGCGGGTCGATGAACTCCGGCGCCAGGCGATGCAGCGTCACGCATTCATCGACGTCGAGACCCCAGTTCTCGGCATAGGTCGCGAAATCCGGCGTGTTCCAGTCCACGCCGTTGAGCGCCGACGAGAAGATCCAGTCACCCGCGCCCGAGAAGTAGGAATGCAGCGAATGGACCTCATACCGGTCCGGGTCGTACTCCAGTCGCTCGGCGAGGAACTCGTACCAGGCGATGTTCGCGTACTCGACGTCCACCCGCTCGACGCAGGCGGTCCGTTCGCAGACGGACGTGAGGACGCCGAGCGCCAGAGAGGGCAGGTCCAGTTGCGCCCATGGCATGGACACCAGGCACACCTTCATCTTGGGCATCGTGGGGCACCTCCTTCGGGTCGTGTGGTGTTCCGTGACAGGGGGAGCCGGGCCGTCAGGCCGTAGCCGAAGGTCCGCCAGCCGTCGGACGAGCCGGGGACCTCCGGGGTGGTCGAGGTGCCCGTGGCCATCGCGAACGGGGCCGGCCAGAGGTGTTCGTACGGTGCGGTGTAGATGTCGTTGTCGTCGGCGAGCCCGCCGCGTCGAAGCCCCATGCACAGTTCGGCCCCGGCGTCGCGGCAGGAGAGCATCATCCAGCGCTGGTACGGATCGCCCATCGTGAACCACCGGAGCATCGCGCAGGAGGCTGCCTCCGCCCACACCGCCGGATCGTCGAGGCGCAGGTAGCCGCAGAGCTCCAGCGGCAGCCGCCAGCCGAGCTCCATCCCCTCGGCCAGCGCCGCGTCCAGGAATTTGCCGAAGTCCCGTTCCCACCTCGCGTCACGGACCTGGGGGAGGCTCGGCATCGCGAGCTCGACGTCACGGCGCAGGCTCCGGAGCGTCAGTGCCGCGATCACCCGGGCGCGTCGCCGGACGGACGGCGTGCCGGTGTCGGGAACGCCGCCCCAGAACGTACGGAACCGGGGATCGGAAGCGGACCGGGGGTCAGGCATAGAGCTCACCGACCCATCGCACGTCCGCCAGCCAGGATGCGGCATCGAGCACGCTCTCGCGTTCGACCACCATCGTGGGCGGCAACCAGCCCTGCTGTTTCATCGTGTGCACATGCGACCGTGAGCGTTCGTCCAGCGGGCAGTCGTGGGTGTCGACCAGCATGGCCGGGTCGAGGTCGGAGGGCCTGAACCCGCTGACGTGTCCGGCCGCCACGAACGCGCGCACCCCGGGCTCGCCCCAAAGGTCCCAACGGTCACCGCCGTTCTGCTCGGCGATCAACGCATTGCTCGCGTCGAAGAGGATCCGGATGCCGTGCTGCTCGCAGAGTTCCCGGAAGTACGACACCTGCCCGTCCCCGCGCGGGGACTCCGAGGCGAAGTTCTCCAGCAGCAGGGTCGTGCCGAGCAGCTCCTGCCACCGGGCCGCCCGGCCGGCGACAGACGGGTCGGCGTAGTCGATCTCACGCACGATCGGCAGCCTGCGCCCGTGTTCGTCGGCGGTGACCAGAAGGTGATCCGAGACGTAGAGCACCTCGAAGCTCGCGCACCAGTCCCGGACACGGGCGGCGAGGTCGGCGAGCCCGCGCGGATCGCGGTTGGCCCAGCCAGAGTTCATGATGTGGATGCTGATCGGTACGTCGCCGATCTCGGCGCGGACGTCGCGTGGTTCGAGATGGAGGAAGTTGTCCAGCAGGAGTTCGAAGAACCCGACGGCCGGTCGCAGCTCGACGCCGGCACCATGGGCGATCTTCCAGCTCTCCGGGCAGGTCACGTTCAAGCCGGCGGTCATAGCCTTTCTCCCTTCGGGGCGTCGACGACCTGCAGGATGAACAGCGTCGTCAGAGCCACGGCACAGCTCAGGGTGTAGCCGAACGTGCCGATGAGATCGACACCGCGTTCCATGACGAAGGGGGCGATGACCATCGATGCCCCCAGCATGCCGCGATAGGTCGCCATCACCTGCAACCGGTTCGTCGCGCCGAACTCCTCGGTCATCATCGATTGGCGGGCGACCCGGCCGAAGCCCTGCGGGAGCGAGAAGAGGAACAGACACAGCCACGCCGGATATCCGTCGGCTGCGAACGCGAACAGCAGCAACATGATCGCCCGGAAGAGGGGTTCCAGGCGAAGTGCCGTGGCATAGAGGCGGTGGCTCGGCGCCACGGTGGCGAGAAGCGACCCCGCGATGGTTCCGGACATCAGGGCGGCCATGCCGATCGCGACCCAGGAAGGCGGCCACGTCTCCTGGACGGCTCGGACCGGCAGGCTGTAGATCACGCCGAAGACGATGAGATTGGTCGAGACCTGAACGAGAACCGGACCGCGGGCCCGTCGCGAGCGCACGATGTCGCGGACACCGCCGAACCTGCCAGGCCGGCCGGCGCCGGTCGTTTCCGGTCCGTCCGCGGGCGAGAGCGCGCCGATCGCGACGGCCATGGCGATGCCGCCGGCCGCGCTGGCCGACGCGTACACCAGGCACAGGCCGCTCAGATCGAGGAAGCCGAAGGACAGGCCGGCGATGGCCGGACCGGCCGCGGCGCCGGCGGAGGTCACGGTCGCGCTGATGCCGATCGTCCTGCGCCGGCGGGTGAGGTCAGGAAGGATTTCCGGCAGGCTGCTCATCCACGTCGCGTTGACGATGATGTTCGCGACGGTCACCACAGTGAGTGGGGCGTACACGAAGAACGGGCGAGCGCCGGCGTCGGCGAGCCCGGTGGCCAGGGCCACGCCCGCCAGTGCGCCGAGCGCGGAGCCCAGCAGGATGGCCGCTCGCGGGCTGAGCCGCGCCAGCAGGAGCAGCCGCCCGATTCCGCCGGCGAGCAGGAACGGGACCCCGGCGGCGAGGCCTATCACGCTCAGGCTGATCGCCGATCCGGGCACCGCTGCCGCCATCAGGACGGCCGCGTCCGCGATCCGCCCGCCCACCGTGATGGCCGCCAGCATCGTCACGCAGGTGCCGATGTGGACCACCCGGGTGCCGGCGACGTGGGTCTCAGTGCCGGTCTCAGTGCCGGTCCTCGTGTCGCCCTTCGTTCCGGTCCTTGTCATGGCAGCAGGGCGAGCGCGGCCCGGTCGAGCGTCTCGTCAAAGGAGGGGGGCGTGCTGACGACCGCAGCCGTCGTCTCGCGCAGTCGCCCGGTCAGTCGCTCGATGCCGTGCCCGCCCATCGCGGCGAACAGCAGCGTCACCCGGCCCGCGGCCGCGGTCGCACCGATCGAGATCAACGACTCGCCCACGTGGCGCCACGTCATGACCTCAAGGGGATCGACTCTGATCAGTTCGGTGGCCCAGCGGTACAGATCATCCGCATTCCGTAGGATCCCCGCGAGCTTCATCTGCGACTCGCAGACGATCTTGTAGTTCTCGGCCGCCAGCAGGCCTGAATACGGCGACATTTCCGCCGACAGCGTGGTCGCGACCTCCGCGGCCCGCACGCAGTCCGCCATGGTCGAAATGGCCGACACCGGCTCACCCATCCGGATCTGCAGCAGCGCCCGGACGCGGTGGAATCGGGACTCCAGCAGCGCGTTGAGGAACAGCGTGTCGGAGCCCAGGCTCGCCAGCGCCTTCTCCGCCGCTTCCAGAGACCAGCGGGCGCGGTCGGCATCCCGGGCGACCCGCAGGTAGGTGGAGGTCAGTTGGATGAGCGAGTTGAGGCCGACGTCGGGGGTGGACTCCAGGCCGACCCGGGCGAGCCGGTCCTCGACGAACTCGTCGTATCCGCCGAGTTGCCGCAGGCCTCGCGTGGCCTGATACCACATCATGCCGCCGTCGCGGTCGGCGTAGCCGTCTGGCAGCCGCTCGATGATGTCCGGCAGCAGGCGCTGCTCGGAAAGGCAGTTGAGGGTGGCGATCACGGCCGCGATCCGGGACGGAGGAAGCTCGCCGAGACGGTCGAGATCGGCCTGCAACGTCCGCAACGGCGCTGCATCGAATTCTTCGGCGCAGGCGCCGAAATCCGGGTCGAGGCCGAACGACCGGCAGGCGTTGTAGCGCACATTCGCCGGATACATGATCGAGGACCAGGGCAACCGGTGTTCACCGAGATCGCCCGAGGCCAGGTGGATCGCATGCTGGAGATGAACAGGCGCGTCCCGGCCCGGCGCAGGCGCTATCAGCGGCAGCCAGCGTCGGAGGGCGTAGGCGCCGCCGACATCGGTCATCGGAAAGTGTCCTTCGGTGCGTTTGGATGAGCACCCGGCGCCGCCGGGAACGCAGGCGCCGGGTGCCCGGGAATCAGTAATTCATCATGCAACCCGCAATTGCGAGGTTCTTCGCGGCCCCCACCGACTTCTTGGTGAAGACCACCGGCTTAGGCTGAATCGTCTTCGCCTCGGTCGACTTGTTCATGGTGCACCTCCTCTCGGAATTCGCTATGTCGAGCGATGGATTTCGCCCTTTTCATTGAGCCCCGCCCGCCGTCATCGCCGGGCCGGCACCCAGTCCTCATCCGCCCGCAACAGGAATCGCCGGCGAGCGGTTTCGTAGTCTTCGGTCGCCAGCCGCACCGTACGGTCCTGGAGCCGGACCTCACCGACGTCGCCCGGTTCGCATTCGTCGATCCAGTCATGGAAGTCGTCCAGGGCGTTCATCCGGATCCCGTTGACACTGACCAGGATGTCGCCCTCGCGAATGCCGGCGACATCCGCCGGTGAACCCTTGATGGCCTGCGAAACCAGCAGGCCGATGCCGGTGGCGCCGCCGACGAACTGGAGGCCCGACAGGCAGGACGGTCGCGGCAGGGGCGGGCGTCCCTCGATGTCCACCGCGAGATCGAGCACACGCTGGCGCCAGTGCCGGTGGTGACCGTCGAACTCGAAAAGGCCCAATCCCTCGTGCGGAAAGCCGGAATGAATCAACCAGAGATCGCACTCGACCGGATAGTGCTGGTGGAAAACCGGGTAGGAGGGCCGGAGTTGGAAGCTCAGGTCCGTCCAGACGCCGCTCGCGGGCAGGGGATACTCCAGGGCCAGCAGCCACCCGGGGATCGCCTCCTTGACCCGGCCGGCGATCTCGTGGCTCACCGCGGCGTTCGCCCGGCCCTGGGTCTCCAACGCGAAGCGGAACGCACCGCCTTCCTTCAGTTCGAGCTCGACCTCTGACATTCGCAACCAGGATTTGATGCCCGCTGGTGTCGACAGCCGTTCCCAGAGGTCTTCCTGGGAAGCGCGAATACTTCTGATGAAGTCGATCGTCCGGCCGCGACGATCCCATGGATGCAGGTCCATGAAGCACGCCCTCTTCCGTTGCGTACGATGCTTGCTGCGGTGCTCAACCGATGTGGCCGACACGCTAAGAGTGGTCGCTTCAATGTCGATTTACGTCTCCTTCAGGCCCCGTTAATTCCGGCGCCGGAAACCGCATTCGCGCACGTCGAACGGCACGCTGGTCCGCTGAAAGCGCCTTGACGGAAAGCGCCGGGCCGCGAAGCCGGCGGTGAGTCTCAGTCGTAGACCGGCCCCTGCCAGATCTTCGCGAAATCCCCTTTTGGCGAGGCTTTCCCGATTCCTGGCCGGGTGAGGAGCGGTTCGGTCATGAATGTGGAGAGGCAGGGTCACAGTCCTCGGGCGGGTGCCGCGGTTAGCGTCGGTCCGCGACCGGATCGGCCCGTCGCGCAAGGCACTGGTCGAACCTCCGTCCCGCGCGTTCGCGGGCCGGAGGCTTCGAGGGCGGGGAAGGATCAGATGCGGACAGAGCAGATCGACCGGCGGAGCGATGCCGTGCCGGCGGTCCCTGACGGACATCGGTGGCGGTGGGCCTGGCTGGGAGCGGGGACGCTGCTGTGGCTCTTCGCCGTCCACGGCCGGTTCGACATCGCGGTGGCGGCCTGGTTGTCCCCGGTCTTCCTCCTGAGGTTCGTACGGACCGGCCCGGCCCTCAGCGGGCTCGCGGTGGTGTGGGCGGCGTCGGCGCTGGCGGGCGTGTTCTGGTTGGTCGAGACCGCCGTGCCGATGACCGTGATCGTCGTGGCGGGGATCCTCGCTCTGGGCACCCTGACCGTCGTGCCGTACGTGGTGGACCGGCTCGTCTCCCCGAGGGCGGCTACCGTCACGTCCCTGCTGTTGTTCCCGGCGGCGCTGGCGGCCTGCGAGTTCCTGATGACGCTGCTCAGCCCCTTCGGCACCGCGTTCGGCGTGCCGGCCGCCACCCAGCACGACGACCTGGCGCTGCTCCAGGTCGTGTCGGTGACCGGCCCGTACGGCGTGGGTTTCCTCATCGGCTGGTTCGCGACGACGGTGAACCACCTCTGGGAGAACCGTCTGCGGGTGAACGCGGTCCGCGGTGCGGTCGCGCACGCCGTCGTGCTCCTGCTCGCCCTGCTCGCCGGCGGGGCCCGGCTCGCGTTCCTTCCGCCGGACGGCGGCACCGTGCGGGTCGCCGGCATCAGCCCGGACACGTCGGTCACCCGCGAACTGCGCGCCACGCTCAGCGCGGACCTCACCCCGCAGCAGGTGGCGGGACAGGACCAGGCGACCGTACGGGCGGCCTTCGGCAAGGTCAACGCCAACCTGCTGGCCAGGACGCGGGAGGCGGGGCAGGCGGGCGCGAAGATCGTGATGTGGTCCGAGCAGGCGGCCGGCGTCCTGGCCGCCGACGAGAAGGCGTTCCTGAGCCAGGTGGCCGCCGTGGCCCGGGAGAGCGGGATCTACCTGCAGGCCGCCGTGTCCGTCGTCCTGCCGCAGGCGCCGTACGCGGCCAACCGCACCTACCTGTACGACCCGGCGGGCACGCAGGTCTGGGTCTACAACAAGGCTCATCCCATTCCCGGCCTGGAGTTCTACCCGCCAGGCGACGGCGTGGTGCCGGTCGCGCGGACGCCGTACGGGCGGCTGGCCACGGTGATCTGCTTCGACGCCGACTTCCCCGAGTTGATGCGCGTGGACGCCGACATCATGCTCGTGCCCGCACGTGACTGGGCGGAGATCGGCCCGGTGCACAGCCAGAAGGCGGGCCTGCGCTCGATCGAGAACGGGTACGCGATGGTGCGGCAGGCCGAGTTCGGAGTGTCGGGGGCGTTCGACCCGCAGGGCAGGGTGCTCGCCGCGCACGACTACGCGGGCGGCGACCGGCACGTGGTCTTCTCCGACGTGCCCGTGCGCGGCACCGCCACCGTCTACCGGATGATCGGCGACGCCTTCGCCTGGTTGTGCCTGGCCGGGACGGCCGTCGCGACCGGCCTGGCCGTCCGCCGCCGCACGTGGTAGGCCCGGGTCAGGCGGCGTGCCGGGCGCCGCGAACCAGGGTCAGACGGTGTGCCGGGCGCGGTATTCGCCCGGCGGGCTGCCGACCCAGCGCGTGAAGGCCCGCCGGAACGCGCTGGGCTCGGAGAACCCGAGCCGGGAGGAGATCTCCTCGATCGACTCCCTGCCGCGCTCCAGGCTCGCGACGGCCATGTCCCGCAGCACCTCCTCCCGGATCCGCTGGAACGACGTGCCCTCCTGCCGCAGGAGCCGGCGCATGTGCTGAGGGCTGATCGACAGCCTGGCGGCCACGTCGTCGGCGCGCGTCCATTCGGTGGTGTCGCCGCGTTCGAGGACGGTGCGTACGCGGGCGGAGGTCGTCGTGCCGTAGTCGCGGTGAAGGATCAGGTCGGCCGGCCATCGGCGGAGGTAGCGCAGCAGGTCGGCTTCCTTCCGTACGACGGGGGCCGTGAGGTGCCGGGCGTCGAAGCTGATCGAGACCGCAGGGGCGTCGAAGACCGGCATCCGGCCGAAGACCGGCAGGTATTCGTCGCTATACTCCGGTTCGGGGAAGGGCAACTCCAGCCGGGACGGCGCGATCCGCCGCGCGACGAGCCACGCCGGGAAGCGGTGCACGAGGGCGAGCATGATCTCGGCGGCGAACGGCGGGACGCGGCCGCCAGGCTCGGCGGCGATCTCGATCCGGCAGGTGGCGCCGTCGACGACGAGGCGGCTGCGTGAGAAGCCCGTGGTGATCGACGCGAACTCGGTCATGCGCTCGAGCGCGGCCCGCAGGTCGGGCGCGTGGATCAGCCCCAGCGAGATCATCCGGAAGGTGCCGGGCGGGATCGGCCGCGGCCCGAGCCTGAGCAGTTCGTCGTCGCTGTGCCGCCACAGGTCCCGCATCACCTCGACCGTCTGGGCGCAGCCGACGTGGGTGACGCCGGGCCGCGTCAGCGCGGGCAGCGCGCGCCTGATGTCGAGATCGGTCGTCTCCGCGGAGGCGACGGCCGCACGGACGAACTGGATCGCCACGCCGTTCGCCGACATGTGCACCACCCTCTCGCTGCACGAACGACGCTAACAGACGGCCCGCCGGACAGCGGAGACTCGTTGGCACTTCGCCTCATCGTCACCAACCGTCACTGTTTGCACTCTTTTGACAACTCAACTACGGTCCTTGACCACTGTCAGTCGTATGTGTGCACACATGGAGCGATCAAGTGATGAACCGCAGGACAGGGACCGCCGTCGGCCTCACCGTGACCGTGGGCGCTCTGTGCTTCACCTCTCTGACGCCGGCTCACGCCTCTCCCGCGACCCCCACGCCCAGCCCCACCTCCATCCCCACGGCAAGCCCGACTCCGACCGCCAGCACCAAGGGCCTGCTCAGCCCGCTCAAGTACAAGGTCAGCCTGAAAGGCCAGTATCAGAAGACCAACTACTACTGTGTGCCCGCTTCGTCGTCGATGAGCCTGTCGACCTTCGGCGTCAAGGTCAGCCAGTCGACCCTGGCGAAGAAGATGAAGACCACCGCCTCCGGCGGCACCAAGGGCAAGTACGCCCTGCCTGTGATCAACACGTACCTCAAGTCGAAGGGATACAAGGTCACGAGCCCGACCGACGCCGACGGCAACGCGCTGGCGCTCATGAACCGGGTCTCCACCAATGTGGGGGAGATGCGCAAGGCGCCGGTGCTCGCGGTGTGGATGGAGCAGCTGCCCTGGAACAAGGGCAAGGTCAAGGGCTCGAAGGTCGGCCACGCGATCATCGCGTACGGCTACGACAAGCTGGCGAACACCATCACCGTCTACGACCCCTGGAAGCCGACCGGCGGCTCCCACACCATCAAGGCCTCCACCCTGGCCAAGGTCCTCCAGCCGGGCGGCAACATGTACTACATCTCGAAGCGCTGACCTGAACCCCACGGTTTCGGCCAATCGTTGGCAATGGTAACTGTTCGCACGCCTGTGGTACCTAAGCTGCGGTCCCTACTCGTTGTCGGCTTTCTGCATGCACACGCGGAGGGATCACGTGATCAACCGCATGACAGGGACCGTCGCCGGTTTCGCCGTGACCGTGGGCGCTCTGTGCTTCACCTCTCTGGCGCCGGCCCACGCATCCCCCACCGCCCCGCCTCCGAGCGGCACTCCCACGCCGGTCGCCACCTCCACCGCGACCGCCGCGCCCAAGGGGCTGCTCAGCCCGCTGAGGTGCGTACTCAGCCTCAAGGGCCAGCGGCAGCAGAACGGCTATTACGGCGTACCCGCTTCGTCGTCGATGAGCCTGTCGACCTTCGGTATCAAGGTCAGCCAGTCGACGCTGGCCAAGAAGATGAAGACCACCTCCTCCGGCACCAGGGGCAACGCCGTCGCGCCGGCTCAATGCGTACGTCAAGTCCAAGGGCGACAAGTTCACGGTCCCGAGGAGCGGGGACGGCAACGCGCTGGTGCTCATGAACCGGGTCTCCACCAACGTGGGTGACTTCCGCAAGGCGCCGATGCCCGGGGTGTGGATGGAGCGCCTGCCCTGGAACAAGGGCAAGGCCAAGGGCACCAGGATCCCCACAGGATCATCGCGTACGGCTACGACAAGCCGGCGAACACCATCACCGTCTACGACCCGAGCAGGTCGACCGGCGGCTCCCACACCGTCAACGCCTTCACCCTGGCCAGGGCCCTGCAGCCGGGCTGGAACATGTACTCCATCGAGAAGCTCTGATCTAATGCCCGGGTGCTGCATCACGTTGAGATATGGGTGCCCGACCTGGGGCGTGCCGCCGAGAGCTGGCAGTGGCTGCTGCAGGCCCTCGGCTACACCCCCTACCAGGAGTGGAGCGACGGCCGTAGCTGGCGGTCGGGGCGTACGTACGTGGTGCTGGAGCAGTCGCCGGCGCTCACCGCCGGCCGGCACGACCGCTGCCGCCCGGGCCTGAACCACCTGGCCTTCCACGTGGACGGCCGGTCCCGGCTCGACGAGCTGGTGGGGGAGGCGTCGGCGTACGGCTGGACCCTGCTGTTCCCCGACCGCCATCCCCATGCCGGCGGGAACGACCACTACGCCGCCTACCTGGAGGACCGCGACGGGTTCGAAGTCGAACTCGTCGCCTCCGATACGCCCGCATAGCTCGCCTTTGGCGATGAATGCGCAGTTTGTCAGCCCTTCACGGCTGGTTCAGGTAAATGTCAGACAACAGCACCCGGTCGGTATACCGTCTGATTTCGGTCTGATCCTTAAACCGGAAACGGGTACTGCATCATGCGCAAGGTCCTGACACTCACCCTCGCCGCCGCCACCACCTTCGGCCTGCTCTCCTCCGCGGTCTCCGCCACCCCCGCCGACCGTCCCCGGGACCTCCCGAAGGAGATCTACGGTGGCGCCTGGACCGCCGGCCACGTCCAGGGCATCGCCATCGACCAGCGCAAGGGGTACATGTACTTCTCCTTCACCAACCTGCTCGTCAAGACCGACCTCAAGGGCAACCCGGTCGGCTCGGTGACGGGATTCACGGGGCATCTCGGCGACCTTGACTTCAACGCCAAGGACGGGCGGGTGTACGGCTCCCTGGAGTACAAGGAGCAGGAGTCGTTCTACATCGCGATCTTCGACGCCGACCGCATCACCAGCATGAACATGGACGCGCAGACCAACGACGTGGTCAAGACCGTCTACCTCAAGGAGGTCGTCGACGACTATGTCGCCGACATGAACGGCGACGGCAAGTTCGACGGCAACATCGCCGAGACCCCCGACCACAGGTACGGGTGCAGCGGCATCGACGGTGTGTCGTTCGGGCCGGAGTTCGGCAGGAAACACGGCAAGGAGCGGCTGACCGTCGCGTACGGCATCTACTCCCACGTCGGCCGGGAGGACAACGACCACCAGGTCCTCCTCCAGTACGACATCAGCCAGTGGAAGAAGTACGAGAAGCCGCTCACCGAGAGCGACCCGCACACCAGCGGCCCCGAGAAGGTGGACGGGAAATACTTCGTCCACACCGGCAACACCACCTACGGCGTGCAGAACCTGGAGTACGACGACCACACCGGCAACTGGATGATGGCCGTGTACAAGGGTAAGAAGCCGCAGTTCCCCAACTACTCCTTCTTCATGGTGAAGGGCGACGAGCAGCCCAGGAAGGGTGAGATCGTCGGCCAGCCGGAGCCCGAGCAGGGCAACCTGCTCGCCCTGGCGCCGGGCGGGCTGGAGCACGAGGAGTCGGGCGTGCGCGGGTGGGAGTTCACCGGCGAGTACGGCCTGATCTCGCTCGGCCGGGGCCGCTACTACGCGTCCAGGGCCGGCACGATCACGGAGGACGGCGAGACCAAGCACACCGGGCACGCCGAGCTCTACCGCTGGACGGGCCAGGTGCCGACGCCCTTCACCAAGGCCGGCTGAGCCCGCCGCACTCTTGCCCGAGGATGACCCGACACTTAACCCTGCGTCCACTCTTGTGCGCAGCTCGCCGCATTCGGCGGCGGTCCGCACCTATCCCCTGTTATGGTCTCTCCTCGTCTTAAAGATCTGGTAAAAAACCTTGTCTGGGGAGGGTCATGCGGACCAAGAGGAAGATCGCAGTCGTCGCATCCGTGGTAGCCGGGCTCGCCGCTCCGGCCGTGGCCGTGGCTCCCGCGGCCGGAGCCCAGGCGGCGCCGGCGTGGTACGCCTACCACGGTGTCACCCCGGCACAGAGCGTGGCGCATGTGAAAACGCTCAAGAGCCGCGGATACCGGCCGATCACGGTGAACGTCTCCGACGGAGAGCGCTACGCGGCCGTGTGGATCAAGGGCGGTTCGGCCCCGGAGTGGGGCATCTGGCAGGGCATGTCGCACGCTGAGTTCCAGGCGAAGTTCGATGCGGCCTTGAGGCAGGGAGCGCAGCCGGTCTCCGTCTCCGCCACGGGCTCGGGCTCCTCTGCCGTGTTCACCGCCATCTGGGAGAAGAGGAACACGAAGTTCCTCACCAAGTCGAACCTCACGCCCGCCCGGTTCAGCGCCGCCAACAAGCAGGCCGCCGCCCAGGGGCTCGCGCTCTCCTCCGTCGACGCCTACGGCACCCCCGGCGACATCCGCTACGTGGGCGTGTGGACCGCCAATCCCGGCGGGACCTGGAAGTACACCTTCGGCATGTCGCGGGAGCGCCACGAGGAGCACTTCGCCGAGAAGAAGAGCCAGGGTTTCCGGCCGGTCAAGGTGTCGGTGGCGCCCGATGGCACGTACGCGGCCGTGTGGCGTAAGGACGGGCGCAAGTCCTGGGCCCACTACATCGACATGTCCGCGGCCGGCTACCAGCAGCGGTTCAACACCTTCAAGGAGCGGGGGCTGCGCCCCGTTCAGGTGAACGCCGAGAACGGCAAGTACGCCGCCATCTGGGAGTAGGACAGGGGCCCGCCGCGCTCACTTGGCGAGCACGCGGACGTCTCCCGACCCGCTGCGGGCGACGATGGTGCGAGGGCTCCCGGCCGCGCGCTTGACCGTGGTGCGTTCGCGGCCCTCCTTGCTCGCGGCCGTGACCGCGTACGAGCCGTGGGGCACCTTCGCGGTCACCCTGCCCTCGTGTGAGAGCAGGTCGAGGTCGGTGGGCGGGCGGTCGAACGCCACGTCGATCTGCCCGTCACGCGTCCGGCACCTGACCGCGTCCGACGTCAGGCCCTCGGCCGTGATCGGGCCCTCACTGCGCAGCCGCAGCCGTCCGGAGGCGCCCGTCACCTGGATGTTGTCGCGGCTCACCACGTCCACGTCCTGGGTGAGACCCTGGAGGATGACGCCGTCGGCCGCTTCGACCGACAGTTTCACGCCGGGCGGGACGCGGACGTGGTGGCGGGCGCCGCAGTCGCCCATGATCATGGTGCAGTCGGCGCTGAGGCGGAGCGTGCCGTCGCGCAGCGACCAGGTGGCGTTGCCCTCGTCAGCGGCCTTGCCGCGCACCCACCGCTCCACCTCGACCCGCCCTCCGGCTCCCTGGAGCACGCGCACGCCACCCAGGGACGACCGGATCCTCAACTCGGCCCCGGTGAAGGCGAACGACTCCGCGGAGTGTGCCTCCGCGGCGTCGAGCTCCACGCCGCAGCCCGTCACGGCCAGGGCCACAGCCGCCGCGCAGGCCGCTGACAAGGTGATCTGTCTCATAGGGACGATGGTGGCCGAGCGCCACTCGCCCGCCATCGGCCGTAGGAGCGACCATGGTCGGCGGCCCATCGGCCATTCGGCCAGTTCGGCCGAAGCGGCTCACCGGCCGCGTCAAAGGGCCGACAACAGCCCGTTGACGTGGCGCAGCGGGCCGGACCCCAGCGGGCGCACCGCGACCGTGTCGGCGCCGGCCGCCCACAGGCTCTTGACCTGTGCCGCCGCCTCCTCGGGTGTCCCGGTCGCCATCACCACGTCCGCGGGCGAGACCCCCAGGAACTCCGCCTGCCCGGCCACCGTCTCCTCGACCGCCTCGGCGATGCCGGCCCCCGTGTGCAGGTAGGTGAAGACCACGAGCTCGTGATCCGGGCCGCCGCCGATCTGCGACCGGACGCCGGGCAACTGCGCGGGACCGATGCCTTCGGGCACGATCGTGCCCTGCGCGACCCGTCCCGACAACGCCAGCGAGCGCGGGCCCTTCACCCCGGCGAGCACGGGCGGCGGCTCGGCCGGCGGGTGCACCAGCGACACGCCGTCGAGACGCACGGACCGGCCGTGCAGGGTGACCGTCTCGCCGCGCAGCAGCGCGCGTACGGACGTGATCGTCTCCTCCAGCAGTGACAGCGGCGAGGGAACGGCGGCGCCCACCTGGCGCATCCAGCCGGTTACGCCGTGCCCGATGCCGGCCGCCAGCCGCCCGGGATGCATGCGGGCCAGGTTGGCCAGCTCCATCGCCAGCACCATCGGGTTGCGCAGGGGAGCGGGGGTGATGCCGATGCCGACGCGCAGCCGGGACGTGACGGCGAGCGCGGTGGCCGCCGCCGAGACGCCGCCCGTCCAGCCGAGGTCCTCCACCACCCACAGGTCGTCGACGGCGGTGCCGTCGAGCTCTCCGGCGAACGGGATCAGCTGCTCGGGCGGCAGGTCCCGGTCGAACACGACTCCAAGCCTCATGATGATGTTCTCCAGTAGTAGCGGTAGAGCCGGCCGACCTCCGAGTATCCGGCGCGCAGGAACGCGCCGGCCGTCGGGACGTTGGCGGCGTCGGTGGCCGCGACAATGCGCGGCACGCCGGCCTCGGCGAGCGTGCGGGTGCCCTTGGCCAGCAGGTCGTTGACGTAGCCGTGGCCGCGGTGCTCCGGGAGCACCCCGATGTAGGCGATGGAGTGGTCGTCGGGGGCCACCAGCCCGACGGGTGTGCCGCCCAGGTAGCCGATGACGAACCAGTCGGGCTTGGCCTTGCGGTTGATCAGGTCGTCGTACATCCATCGGGCCTCGCGCTCGGCTCCCACGGTGGCCACCTCGACCCGGGTGTCGTGGTCGAGCGAGCCCTCGGACACGCGGATGAGGATGTCGAGCACGTATGACGGGTTCATGCGGCGCGCGGGGTGGTAGACCAGCCGGCCGGGGTCGTCGGGCAGGTCGGTGCCCGCCGCCCATTCGAGCATGAGCCGCTCGACTTCCATGGTGAAGCCGGCCAGGGCCAGGGCCTCGTGCTCGACGGCGCGGTCGACGACGGGGGATAGCCCGGGTTTGAGGGGGATGTCGTGGATTATCTTGCTCAGCCCCATCTCCGCAAGGCTGCGGCGCAACAGGCCGGCGGCGGCGACGGGGTCGGGCCCAGGGTCGAACTGCCAGGTGATCACCGGTTCCGAGCCGGGAAAAGGCGCCCAGTAAGCGAGGCGGGCCTGCCCTTCCGTGAAGCACCACTCGGGCCGCGTCTTGCCCTCGTCGAAGGCGGACACCAGCTGGGAGCGGGCAGGCTCGGGGAACTGGTCGAACAACGTGAAAGCCTCCATGCGCACGAAGGGGGGCTCCCGCAGGTGTGCCCACGATGACATCTTCTCGCACACCTCCCGCGGATCAAGCCCGCCTGCGGGTCAGGCGGCGTCGTCCAGGGCCGTGCGCGCCTCGCCGAGCGACTCTGTGGTCTCGAAATGGCGGTCCAGGTTGGTGATCGTCAGCAGGTGGCGGATCATGCCGGGGCCGACCACGAGGATCAGGCGGCCGTGCCGCTGATGGACCTGGTTGAACGTGGAGACCAGCACGCCCAGGCCGACGGAGTCGCAGAAGGGGGCCTCGGTCAGGTCGATGACGAGATTGAGCGGGTCGGCGGCGGCCATCGCCTGCTCCAGCTCGGCCTGCAGCCTTGGAGCCCCTGCCATGTCAAGGTCGCCCACGATGTGAACGACCGTGCAGCGGTCCTCCCGCCACTTTCTGACCACCATGGGCCTCACCCGTCCACCTGCAGAAAGATATGCCTATTTCTTACATATGTTCTGCATTGCCGTTTTGGTGGATGGTGTAACGCTCGGCTTCGCGGTCGGCATGGATTTCGAGCCCTTCTGCCGGACCTTCG
Source organism: Nonomuraea diastatica (assembly GCF_004349015.1). NCBI lineage: Bacteria > Bacillati > Actinomycetota > Actinomycetes > Streptosporangiales > Streptosporangiaceae > Nonomuraea > Nonomuraea diastatica. The sequence continues at coordinate 25,642 of NZ_SMKP01000042.1, read as the reverse complement.
GCTGATCGCTGCCGAGAATCAGCTCGATGCCGTTGATGTCCACCTCGCGCAACTCGGACCCGGGGATGGCGTCGGCCACCACCCGCGCGGCGTCCTCCTGGCCCTTGCCGTGGCGCACGACGGTCTTCTCGTAGTCGTGCTGCCTGGTGTTGCCCGGCTGGCCGGGCACCTTGAACCCGTACGCGACCAGCGCCTCCTTGGTGCGCGCGCCGAGACCGTTGATCAGCGTGCCGTTCTTGATCCTGAGCGAGACGCTCTCCGGCGGGATGGGAGACGGCTTGGCCGACGGCGTGGCGTCGGCCGAAGGGGTGGGCGCGGCCAGGTCGCGGTCGGCGTCGATCCTGGCGAACATGTCGCGGGCCGCCCCCTTGTCCCACAACACCGCGGACTCTCCGGTGGGCGTCTCGAAGTCGACGTCGGCCAGCGGCACCTCGGCGAACTTCACGTCCTCCAGCGAGACGTCCCTGAGCTGGGTGGCCAGGCCGATCAGCCCGTCGTCGGGGTCGACCTTGACCGTGCTCAGCGTCGAGTTGACGAACGAGGCCAGCGTGCCGGGGTTGGCCAGCGTGCCCGCGCTCAGCGCCCGGCTGAGCAGCGCGGAGATGACCTGCTGCTGCCGGTCGATGCGATCGAGGTCGGAACGGGCGGTGGCGCGGGTGCGGGCGTAGCCGAGCGCCTGGACGCCGTCGAGCTTGTGGGTGCCGGCGGGCAGGTCGAGCGCGATCCGCTGGTCGTTGATCGGCACCGGCGTGCAGACGGTGACCCCGCCGAGGGAGTCGACGACGTCGATGAAGCCGAGGATGTTGACCTCGATGTAGCGGTTGATCTGCAGCCCGGTGACGGACTCGACGGTCTGCCTGGCGAGCTTGGGCCCGCCGAACTGGTAGGCCGAGTTGATCTTGTGGTTGCCCTTGCCGGGGATCGTCGCCCAGGTGTCGCGCGGCAGGCTCACCACCGTGACCTTGCGGTGGTCTTCCGACAGATGGATGACCATCATGGTGTCGGTGCGCTGCCCGGCCTCGCGGCCCAGCTTGAGCCGGTTCTGCTGCTGGCGCGTCAGGTCGTCGCGCTTGTCGACTCCCACCAGCAGGATGTTCTCGGCGCCGCGGGAGGAGGGCGCGGTCACGCCCGCGTCGACCGTGCCGATCTGGCGCGGGGTCGCCCACACCACGCCGGTCGTGACCAGCACGCACGTGGACAGGAAACCCGCGATCAGCACGTTGCGGCGGCGGGCCTTGGCGCTCCTGAGCGGCCTGCGGGTGCGGACGGGTGCGAGCTTGACACCGCCATAGGCGTCTCCGCCCACGAGCACACCGGCGTCCTCCTCGCCCGGCTCGCGCATGCAAGTCCCCCTCTGTTCACGCCGGAGGATCGGGCTTTCGATTGCCCTCCTCCCCTGCCCGTACAGTAGCGTGAGCCCCGCCATGAAGCAGTTCCCCGACTCGCCGCACGCCCCCGCGGAGACGCGTGCCTGGCCCCCCATCTCCGTCGTCATGCCGGTCCTCAACGAGGAGCGGCATCTCCGCGAGGCCGTCGACCAGGTCCTCGCCCAGAGCTACCCCGGTGAGATCGAGGTCGTCCTCGCCGTGGGTCCGTCCCAAGACCGCACCCAGGAGGTCGCCGAGGCCATCGCGGCGGCCGATCCACGGGTGACCGTCGTGCCCAACCCCACGGGCCGCACTCCCAACGCGCTCAACGCCGCCATCGCCGCATCGCGCAACGGCATCATCGCCAGGGTCGACGGGCACGCCATGCTGCCCTCCGACTACCTGCGCGTGGCGGTCGAGACGCTGGTGGAGACCGGCGCCGACAACGTCGGCGGAGTGATGGCGGCCGAGGGCGTCACGCCGTTCGAGCAGGCCGTGGCCTGCGCCATGACCTCCAAGATCGGCGTGGGCGCCGCCGCCTTCCACGTGGGCGGCACGGCGGGCCCGGCCGACACCGTCTACCTCGGCGTGTTCCGGCGCTCGGCGCTCGACCGGGTGGGCGGCTACGACGAGCACTTCCAGCGCGCCCAGGACTGGGAGATGAACCACCGCATCCGCCAGAGCGGCGGCCTGGTGTGGTTCCAGCCGCGCATGCGGGTCACCTACCGGCCGCGGCCCAACGTCAGGGCGCTGGCCCGGCAGTATTTCCACTACGGCCGCTGGCGCCGCGTGGTCGCGCGCACCCACGAGGGCACGATCAACCTGCGCTATCTCGCGCCGCCCGCCGCGGTGCTGGCCATGCTGCTCGCGCTGGCCGCCTCGCCGTTCCTCCCGCTCGCGCTGGTCGTCCCCGGCGGCTACGCGCTCGCCATCGTGGCCGGCTCGGCGCTGACGGGCAGCGGGCTGCCGGCCGCCGCGAAGCTGCGCCTGCCGATCGTGTACGCCAGCATGCACTGCTCCTGGGGCTGGGGCTTTCTCACCAGCCCCAGGAAGCTGGCCAGGCCGCCGCGGTGACCCCGCTCAGCCCGCGAGCACCCGCTCGATGGCGGCGTTGAAGCGGGCCAGCGCATCGGGATATTCCGGCCCGAGCAGATAGCTCCTGAGCTTGACCCTGGCCCGGGCCAGCGTGTCCTTCCCGTTGAGGAAGTCCGCCAGCCCGGCCAGGTCCTGGCCGAGCAGCTCGCCCGCCTCGGTGCTCGGGTAACGCTCGTGGAAGGCCTGCTCCGGCAGGCCCGCCACGTTCGTCACCGCGTACGGCTTCTCGCTGGCCAGGAAGTCGGCCACGACGCTGGAGATGTCGGTGACGAGCATGTCGCACTCGTTGAAGCAGTCATAGAGATGCGGCTCGGAGCCGGTGACGATCAGATGCCTGATCGCCGGCGCCTCACCGGCCGCCGCCGACGGGTGCCTGGCCTTCGACGTGGCCAGCTCGGCCTCCTCGATCATGGCGACGATCTTCCGGTGCGCCCGGATGGCGCTCTTGTCGCGGTGGCCGGTCAGCGGGTGCGGCTTGTAGATCACGCGCAGGCGCGGACGGTGGTCGAGCAGCGCCCGCACGATGCGCGGGCCCATGCTGACCAGCGACGTGTGCAGCAGGTCGTCGCTCCAGCCCTCCCAGGTGGGGGCGTACAACACGGTCCGGTACGGCAGCCCGGGCCCCTCCGTCGCGATGCCCTCGAGCTGCGGCCTGCCGACCTCGTGGATGTTCTCGTCCCTGACCCCGACCCTGGCGCGCCGGTAACGGTCGCGGCCGGCCGGTCCGGCCACCCACACCTCGTCGTAGACCCGGGAGAACGGGTTGAACGACGCCTCCTTGTCGCTGTCGCCGTGGTTGAGGAACGCGCTGCGCAGGGTCGGGATGCGCAGCATGTGGACGTTGCGGCCGGCGTTGGAGACGTACAGGCACAGTTTGGCGCCGGCCAGGGCGCGGAAGCTCATCAGGTCGGCCGACGACGGGAAGCACACCATCGGCAGGGTGGTCGGCTCCAGATGGGCGGCCATGCCGCGCTCGCGGAGCACGACGATGGCGCGCCTGTCGATGCGTTCGAGCACGGGTAGCCACATGCGGGCCTGGTAGGCGGCCGCGGGGGCGCCGGAGAAGTACAGGATGACCTCGGGGCGGTACCTCTCGACCTGCTCGCCCACGACCTCCATGACCCTCGCCCCGTCGGTGAGCGGGGCGGCGCGCCGTACGTACGGGATGAGCGCGAGCGTGCCGGCGGCGCCGAGCACGACGGCCAGACCCGCGCCCAGGGCCGCCATCCTGGCGTCGAACGCCGCGCCGAGCACCGGCAGCGCGTCGAGATAGAGGAAGCGCACGCTGCGGTCGTCACGCAGGAAGCGGGGCGGCAGCTTGGGGATGCGCAGCGCGGAGACGTCGAGGTTGCGGGTCGTCACCGGCATCCGGCTGAGCATCTGCTTGAGCCGCAGGGCCAGCCCCGCGTGCCCGGCGCGTACGACGTGGATCGCGAACACGCCGGCTGCCATCCCCAGGAACCACGGTGAGTCGGGCCCGGTCGTCCGCGCCACCAGCAGCAGCGCCATGGTCTCCCGGGCCGCGAAGCGCAGCGTGAGCCCGAGGTGCATCTTGCACAGCAGGTCGGGCAGCGGCCTGCCGGCCCGCGGAGCCACCCGCTCCACCAGGTAGGAGGCCGCGGCGACGGCCCCGAACAACACCGGCGCCGGCCACAGGGCCGACGCCAGCAGGACGGGGTAGCAGCCGAGCAGCGCCGCGATCACGATGAGTCTCCTCATGTGATCGCACGGTAACAAGCCTCAGGTCAAGCGCCGTCCACGCCTGGCTCTATGACTTGCCCTGATAGGTCGGAGATGAGGATGTCCAGCGAGGTCTGCGCGATGAGGTGCGGAGACGTGCCGGTATTGACGCAGTTGACCCGGATGCCGTCGGTAGCCCATTCGCGGGCCAGCGCCCGGGTGAGCCCGGCGACCGCGGACCGTGAGGCCGCGTGCAGCGCCCCGGAACCGGGCGGGCTGTGCAGCAGCAGGCTGCCGCGTAGGTGCGGGCGGGCGGCGCGGGCCACGTTGAGCGCTCCCAGATGGTTGACGCTGACCGCGTCGGCGACGCTTCCGGCGGTGGCCTCGGCGAGCCCGCCCGCGTGGCCGGCGACCGCCGCGTTCACCACGTGGTCGACGTCTCCCACGCCGTCGAGGGCCTTGGCCACCGCGTCGGCGTCGTCGACGCGCACCCCGCCAGCCTCGGAGAAGGCGTGCACCCGGGCGCCGCGGGCGGCGGCCAGTTCCGCGATCTCCGCGGAGCCGAAGACCGCCACGCTCTGCCCGCCGAGCCCTCCCGGACCGCCCGCCGGCACCCTGGCGGCGAGCTGGAAGAGCCGCTCGGCGATGTGCAGGTCGGCCGGATGGGTGACCTTGATGTTGTGCTCGCTGCCCGGCACCAGATGGATCGGGACGCCGGGCAGGTAGCGCAGCACCACGCCGCAGTCGTCGGTGGCGGGCCGCTTGCCGAAGCCGGGATCGGCCATCGCCCGCTCGTAGGCCTCGCGGATCAGCGAGAGCCGGAAGCACTGAGGCGTCTGGCTGCGCCGCAACCGCGACCGGTCGAGCACGTCGCCGATCACCTCGCCGCCGGGCACCGGCTCGGCGACCAGGACCGTGTCGGAGCTAGGGATCGCCACATTGACGGCGGGATGCTCGCGCAGCGCCCTGACGCACGCGGCGATGATCCGCGGCTCCACGAGCGGGCGCACGGCGTCGTGCAGCAGCACGTTGCACTCCTGCGTGCCCAGCGCCCGCAGCGCTCGCCAGGTGCTCTCGGTGCGGCTCGCGCCGCCGTCGACGACCTGGCTGACCTTGCCGTAGCCGCCCCGCGCGACGATCTCGCGCACCCGGTCGGCGTGTCCCGGCGTCATCAGCACCACGATCTCGTCGATCTCGGGGGCGCGCTCGAACGCCGCCAGCGAGTGCTCGATGATCGTCCGCCCGGCGACCTCGACGAGCTGTTTGGGCGTGTCGTGCCCGAACCGCTGCCCCACGCCGCCCGCGAGGAGCACCCCAACCGACCGCAGCCGTGACGTCATACCGCGAGCCTAACGGTCCTGTTCCGTGATATCGCGCTGACCTGTCGCTACGCTGTGGCTACGCACCCACGTGCCCACGCGCTCCCGACCCGACCGGGAGGAGACCTGTGCCTTGCCCGACTCAATGACGCGAGGTGGCACGACCAGCCCTCATACCGGGGTCGTGGTCCTCGCCACGACCCCGGCATGCGGGCTCTCCTGCACCGACGGCACGCTGCTCGACCGGCTCAGCGACCAGCTCGCCACGCTGCCGGTGCGCGAGGTGCAGGTGGTGACCCCCAGCGGCGGCCTCGGCGCCGACCTGCGAGGGGTGGCCAAGATCGCCCGCACCGCCACCGGCGCCGTCGCCGTGCTGCCCGGCGACCTCGTGCTCCACACCGAGGCGCTGTCGCTGCTGCTCGAACACCCGGCCCACGACACCGGCGCGCTGGTCTGCCGCGACACGGCCGCTGCTCCGCTCCGGCCGCCCGTACGCGTCGAAGGCGCCAAGGTCGTCGCCGCGGGCAGCTCGTTCCACCTGGTCCCCGAGGCGAACGCCACGTTCAGGGGCCTGCTCCAGGCGGCCGAGGCCGACCTCGGCGTGCTGGCCGACATCGCGGAGGAGCTGGCCGAGCTGGCCGACACCGGCCGCCTCGGCCCCGTCACCCCGGTCGAGGCCGTCGACCTGCTGCTCGTCGGGCTGGTCAGATCGGGCGTGGCCGTGCGCGCGGCGACGCTCGGGCCGCTGCACGCCGACCGGGTGACCGGCCAGATTTCCGCGGACAACGCCCTGGCCAAGCTGGCCGAGGTCGACGAGGCCAAGGTCAAGGTCGAGACCGCCGTCAAGCACGACGACGGCTTCTTCGCCACCTACTTCGTCTCCACCTGGACCCGCCACCTGATCAAGCCGGCCGCCACGCTCAAGCTGACGCCCAACACCGTCACTGGCGTCTCCGTCGGCCTGGCGCTGCTGTCGGCCGTCTGGTTCTCCGCCGGCACCCCGGGCGCGCGGCTGGCCGCGGCGGGGCTGCTCTACCTGTCCTTCGCGCTCGACTGCCTCGACGGACAGCTCGCCCGCTACACCCGCACGTTCTCCCCGCTCGGCGCGTGGGCCGACGGCATGGCCGACCGGCTCAAGGAATACGTGGTCTACATCGGCCTGGCCGCCGGGTTCGGCGGGTCCGGCATCTGGTATCTCGCCGTCGCCGCGATGATCCTCCAGATCGTCCGGCACGCCGTCGACTACACGTACGCGGGAGCCGCGGCCGACGCCGCCCGCGTCGGCGCCCTGTGGGGCCGGCCCGCCCGCTCCCTGCTGGAGTCGGAGGACGCCCGCCGCGCCAGGGGCGTGCTCGGCCTCGCCCAGCGGCTCGAACGCGACACCGCGGCGCGCTGGCTCAAGAAGATCATCGTGCTGCCCATCGGCGAGCGCACCGCCCTGATCGCCATCACCGCCGCCGGCTGGAACGCCAGGGTCACGTTCCTGTCGCTGCTGTGCTGGGGCGGCGTGGCGGCCCTCTACCAGCTCTGCGGACGGATCGCGAGGTCGGCACGGTGACATCGGTTCACATGGCACCCGTCCCCAGCGGCACGGTCGTGGCCTACCGCGACGACGGGCCGCTCTCGCGCGCCATGGGCCTGCTCGTGGCCGGGCAGCTCCCGCCGCTGCCGCCGGTGATCGCAGGCACGTTCGTCACCGGGGTGCTGCTGGTGCTCGGCGTGGCCGGGTCCGACGGGCTCGCCGTGTTCGCACCCGCCGTGACGCTGCTGCTGGCCGGGCCAGGCAGCAGCCACGCGCACGACGGCCGGCTCGACTGGCTCGTGCCGCCGATCCTGCGGGTCATCGAGTACACCTTCATCGCGGCGTGCGGCTTCGCCCACGGGGTGCACCCCGTGCTGATCATGCTGCTGCTCGGCGCGCTGGCCTTCCACCACTACGACCTCGTCCACCGGCTGCGCCAGCGCGTCTACGCGCCCGCCTGGCTGTCCACGTTCGGGCTCGGCTGGGACGGGCGGATGATGGTGGTCTCGCTGGTCGCCCTCACGGGCTGGCTGACCGGCGGCTATGTGGTGTTCGCGCTCTACCTGTGGGCGTTGTTCGGCTGGGAGAGCCTCACGTGCTGGCTGGCCGCACCCCAGGCGGGGGCGGAAGCGGCGGAAACGGGAACACAAGACTGATGCCAGATTGCCCACCGGTGGCCGAAAGGGAACTAACCTTTGGGCCTACGGTGGCGCGTCCAACGACCCGCCCCACCCCTTACGCGGGTCACGTCCAGTGCCCCGCCGCACGTTACGACTGAGGAGTGCACGTTGCTGGGAATGGTTCTGGCCGCTGGGGCCGGACGACGCCTGCGGCCGTACACCGACACGCTGCCCAAGGCGCTCGTGCCGGTCGACGGCGAGACCACGATCATGGACATCTCGCTGCGCAACCTGGCCGAGGTGGACCTGCGGGAGGTCGTGGTCGTCGTCGGGTACGCGGCACAGGCCGTCCACGACCGCAAGGAGGAGCTGGAGGACAGGCACGGCGTCAAGCTCACCCTCGTGCACAACGACAAGGCCGAGGAGTGGAACAACGCCTACTCCCTGTGGTGCGCGCGCGACTACTTCACCCAGGGCGCGCTGCTGGTCAACGGTGACACCGTGCATCCCGTCTCGGTCGAGAAGACGTTGCTGTCGGCCCCCGGGACGAGCGACATCCTGCTGGCCGTCGACAACGTGAAAAAGCTCGCCGACGAGGAGATGAAGGTCACGCTCTCGCCAGAGGGCGCGCTGCGCCGCATCACCAAGCTGATGGACCCGGCTGAGGCCTACGGCGAGTACATCGGCGCCACCCTCATCCGGCCGGGCGCGGCCGAGCGGCTGGCCGACGCGCTCAAGGCGACGTTCGAGCGCGACCCGCAGCTCTACTACGAGGACGGTTACCAGGAGATGGTCGGGCGCGGCGAGCTGATCCACGCCGCGCCCATCGGCGAGGTCGACTGGGTCGAGGTGGACAACCACGACGACCTGGCGAAGGCCCGCACCATAGCCGTGCGCTACTGAGGGGGCGCGATGCCGCTTCTAGCGAGAATGTTGCCGACGCCGCTGACCATGCAGGTCAGGCGGGGCGCGGTGGCGGAGCTCGGCGCGCTGCTGGCCGACAGCCGCGTGGCCACCTCCGGAAGGGTCGCCGTGGCCGTCGGGCCCGGCCAGGGCGACCACATCGAGAGCCTGATCGCGCCCACGCTGGGTGAGGCCGAGGTCTTCAGGGTGGCCGACGGCTCGGTCGACGCGGCCGTCTCGCTCGGCGCCGACCTGCGCAAGGGCGCCTACGAAGTCGTGGTCGGCGTCGGGGGCGGCAAGACGATCGACGCGACGAAATACGCCGCGTCGCTCGCCGGCATCCCGATGGTGGCCGTGGCCACCAACCTCGCCCACGACGGCATCTGCTCGCCCACCGCCTCCCTGGTCTACGACGGCGGCAAGGGCACGTTCGGGGTGCCGATGCCGCTGGCGATCCTCGTCGACCTCGACTTCGTGCACAACGCGCCGCAGCAGCTCGTCCGGGCGGGCGTGGGCGACGTGGTGAGCAACCTGTCGGCGATCGAGGACTGGCAGCTCGGCAACGTCGAGCGCGGCGAGCCGATCGACGGGCTGGCCTGCTCCATGGCCCGCACGGCCGCGGAGGCGCTGATCGGGCGGGCCGACTCCATCGAGTCCGACGCGTTCCTCACCGTGCTGGCCGAATCGCTGATCCTGTCGGGCATGTCGATGGTGATCGCCGGGTCATCCCGGCCCGCGAGCGGTGGCGACCATGAGATCCTTCATGCCGTGGATCAGCTCTTCCCCGGCACCTCCAACCACGGCGAGCTCGCCGGCATCGGTGCCGCCTTCTGCTTCTTCCTCAGAGAGGACGACGCTCGCGTGACGCAGGTGACCGACTGCCTGCGCCAGCACCAGCTGCCGGTCGTCCCCGCCGACATCGGGCTGTCCAGCGAGCAGTTCGCCGAGGCCGTCGCGCTGGCGCCGGCCACCCGTCCCGGCCGCTACACGATCCTGGAGCACCTGCGCATGCAGGACTCCGAGATCCACGATCGGGTGGAGGACTATGTCCGGGCCTTCGGTCGCTGAGCTGCGGCGGGTCGCCCAGCCCGAGGGCCACCTCCAGCGCAAGAACGGCGAGCACTGGGCGGGCGTCCTCTACATGCGCAGGATGTCCATCTACGTCACGTGGCTGATGGCCAAGACGTCGGTCACGCCCAACCAGCTCACGTGGGTGATGACGCTGGCCGGCATCGTGGCCGGCGTCGTGCTGGCCCTGCCAGGGCTCTGGGCGGCCGTGTTCGCCGCGCTGCTCGTCCAGGTCTACCTCCTGCTCGACTGCTCCGACGGCGAGCTGGCCCGCTGGACGGGCAGGACCTCGCTGGTGGGCGTCTATCTCGACCGCGTCGGCGCCTACTTCACCGAGGCGGCCCTGCTGGCCGGGCTGGGCTGGCGGGCCTCGGCCGTCCTGCCCGACTGGTACACCGTGCTGGGGGTCGGCGCCGCGCTGGGCGCGATCCTCATCAAGGCCGAGACCGACCTCGTGGACGTGGCGCGGGCCAAGGGCGGGCTGACGGCCGCGACCGAGGCGTCCGTGGGCCAGTTCCGCTCCGGGCTGCTGGGGCTGGGCAGGCGGGTGCTGTCGGCGACGAAGTTCCACCGCATCGTGCAGCCGGTGGAGCTGTCGCTGCTCGCGCTGGCGGCCGCGGTGATCGATCTGGCGATCGGCGATCTCACCTCCACCAGGGTGTTGCTCGTCGCCTGTTTCGTCGCCGCCTGCCTGCAGGTTGTCCTGCATCTGGTCAGCATCCTGGCATCGAGGCGACTTGCGTGATCTCATGTCGGAACCGGAAGGGCCCCTCGTCCGTCGTATTGATCGGACGTCCGCCGTTCGGTGGGGGTTCACTGACGGTTCCGATACGCTTAGCTCCACCCATATCCCAAACGATGCAGACCAGCAGACTCGGTGATCATGAAAGAATGCTCCGCCCGTGCTCTCGACGCGTCAGGACGATGATTCGTTGAAGATCTCGTGCGTCATCCTCACCATGGGCAACCGGGTCGCGGAGCTGAACCGGGCGGTCGAGTCCGCGCTCAACCAGGTCGACGGCGACGTCGAGGTGGTGATCGTAGGCAACGGCGCCGACGTGCCCGAGGTGTCGGCGACGCCACCCGAGGGGTCGTCCGCGATCGTGAAAGCGATCCGGCTCGACCAGAACACCGGCATCCCCGCAGGCCGAAACCGCGGCGTGGAGGAGTGCTCGGGCGACGTCGTGCTGTTCCTCGACGACGACGGCTGGTATGCCAGCCAGAAGGTGGTCGCCCACGTGCGCGACCGTTTCGCCACCGAGCCCGACCTCGCGGTGATCTCCTTCCGGGTGATGGACCCCGACGGCGGCATCGGGCAGCGGCGTCACGTCCCCCGCCTGCGCGCGGGCGATCCGCAGCGCTCTTCGCCCGTCACGACGTTCCTCGGCGGCGCCTCGGCCATCAGGCGCTCGGCCTTCCTGCAGGTGGGTGGCCTGCCCGAGCGGTTCTTCTACGCGCACGAGGAGACCGACCTGGCCTGGCGGCTGCTCGGCGAGGGCTACCGCATCGAATATGACGCCGAGACGGTGATGTACCACCCGCAGGTGCCGCCGACGCGGCACACCGAGTTCTACCGGCTCAACGCCCGCAACCGGGTCTGGCTGGCCCGGCGCAACCTGCCGTGGCCGCTGGCGTTCCTCTACCTCACCAACTGGGTCGTCCTCACCATCGTGCGCGAGCGCGGCTCGGGCGGCGCGCTCAAAGCCTGGTTCGCCGGCTTCTTCGAGGGCCTGCGCACCGCCGCCGGCGAGCGCCGCCCCATGGCCTGGCGCACGGCCTGGCGCATGGTCAAGCTGGGCCGCCCGCCGATCGTCTGAGCTCAGGCCTCCTCGGCCGCGCCGAAGACCATCTCGGCGCGTGAGACGTTCATGCTGAACAACGCCCGCTTCGGCAGCCCCAGCTCGCTCAGCTCCTTGGCGATGGGATGGTTGCCCAGGCGGATCAGCGCGCCGGCGGGGCGGACCCTGGCGCCGCGCGCCCGCACCGACCAGGGCACGCGCCGCGTCACGCCCTCCCGGTGCGTGTACGCGTCCAGCGGCGCCATGACGGTGGCGCCCGGCACCGGCACGCCCGGCTTGACCAGCATGTCGAGCACGAGCCGGTCGTCCTTGCGCAACACACACCGCTTGTACGGCGAGCCGAGCCGCAACTCGATGTCGGCCAGCTCCTTCGGGAACCCCCACAACGTCCGCCCGGCTTCCAGCGTGAACTGCTGGTCGACGGGCAGCCAGTGCACGAACACCCCGGTCCGCGACAGGTCCGCCGGTCTCATGGGCCCCGACACGCCTGGAGGGCGCACCAGGAACGCCATGCCGAACTCGTGGTAGGTGTCGAGATCGCCGTCGCGGTAGTCGACGAACAACAGCACGCAGACGGCCTTGCCGGGCAGGACCTCGGCGACGTCGAGCCCGGAGTACGCGATGACCGCCCGGGCGGCGTCGGCGCGCACCGGATAGAAGGCGCCGCAGATCTCCGCGTCCCGCACCCGCACCGGCATGCCGACCGTCCGGCCCTGGATCAGATGCGATGCCATGGCTCCCAGTACATCAACCGGCAAGCCGTGTGACCATTCCCGCCCCGGTCCCGTCTAGGTGTGATGTGAGTTTCCAACCGACACGGGGGGCGTCATCATCGAGGAGCTGTATCGCGAGCACTGGCCGCTCGTGTGCGGGTTCCTCCTGCGCAGGACCCGTGACCCCCATCTCGCGGAAGACCTGGCACAGGAGACGTTCGTCAAGGCGACCAGGGCCCTGCTGGGCTGGCGCGGCGAGAACCCGGCCGCCTGGCTGCTCACCATCGCCCGCAACGTCCTCATCGACCACGTACGCCGCCGCCGGATCGAGGTGGCCCTGCCGGACCCCGGCGAGCTGGGTGTTCCCCCGCTCCACGTGGCCGCGCTCGACGTGCGCGACGCCCTGGACCGGCTCTCCGAGCAGCACCGCAGGCTGCTCACGCTGGTCTACTTCGAAGGGTTCTCGCTCGTGGAGGTGGCCGCGATGACCGGCAGGAAGCCCGCCTCGATCAAGACCGCCGTGTGGCGGGCCAGGAACGCCTTCGCCGACATCTACGGAGTCCCGGAATGACCAACGATTTTCCAGAAATGCCGGACTTTGACCTGAAGGTCACCCGGAACGCTGTCCGGCGAGGTGTCTTCAGGACGGCCGCGATCGTCCTGACCGTACTCGTCCTCCTCGCCGCCGCGGTCATGTGGGGGTCGGCTCTGGTGCAGACCCGCGGCGACCGCGAGCAGCGCATGGTGGCTGTGCTCGGCACCGCGTTCAAGATCTACAGCCCGGCCTACGCCGTGAGCGTGGAGGCCTGCTGCGAGACCACTCCCGTGTCGATGTCCATGGAGGTGAACGCGGCCCCCCTGCGTCCTGCCGGCGACTTCTGGCCCGCGGGCGGCGCCGCGTACACGATCAGCCAGGACCTCTTCGGCCGGGTGGGGCGCCTGCCGCTGGGCAGCACGGCCAACACCAGGCTCTCCACGGCGCTGTACGACGTCGGCACCACCCTCGCCCCGAAGGAGGAGGTGCGCAGGGTGCTCGACCGGCTGCCCGGTGACCTCCGGGCACTGGCGGTGGTGGAGTTCGCCACGCCGCTGACCGAGAGTGCCATGAACGCCTTTGTGAAGAGACATGGCACCTGTGCCGACCGGGTCGCCTACGAGCGCCGGCCGGGCGCCCTCCCCATCACCTGGGGCTTCGACTACTGGGGCGATCCGCGGAGGAACCCCGGCAGCGCCGGCAAGAAGGGCGGCGATATGACCGAGGAGTCGTGCGGCGGCGGGCTGCGTGACTTCCGCTCCTGGGCCGGGCTGCTCCGCGAGCATGACGACGCCAACCTGCGTGCCTTCGACCTGTCCCTTGACCGGCTGCGTAGAGCGGCGGACGGCGGCCTCGCCCATGCCTACGTCGACCAGCTCAGCTCGATCGAGAAGCTCCGAGGGATCCTCAAAGATCCGCACGTCCGCACGGTTCGCCTGGCTGACGTCGCCTTCGACCTGGACAAACCCTAGTTCGCCACCAGGCCCGGGACCCTAGACCGCGAGCGCGTGCGCCGTCAGGCCGGCCCACGACTCGGCGCGGCGCACGAAGTCCTGCGCGTGGTCCGGCCAGTGGTGGCGCAGGCGCGCCTCGGCGTGGCCCAGCGCGCCCAGCTTGAGCCGGCGTACCGGGTCCTCCTTGAGGTCCAGGACGGCGTTCATGACGGCGTCCACGTCGAGGGGCACCACGAGGCCGCAGCCGGCCATCTCGACCAGCGAGGCGGCCTGAGGGGTGGCGATCACGGGCAGCGCGCGGCCCATGTAGTCCATGACCTTGGTGGGGACCGTCGGCACCGTGTCGCCGGCCAGCGACAGGCCCGCCAGCGCGCCCTCCGCCATGCGCAGCGCGTGCCGGTTGGGCACGTACCCGTACCAGTCGAGCAGGCCGACGCGCTGCGCGTCGCGCAGCAGCGGCCGCACGTCGCGGGCCGCCGCGCCGATCAGGTCCAGCCTGACCCCGTGCGGGACCAGCCGCTCGGCCAAGCCGATCAGCTCCGTCACGCCGCGCTCGGCCGACAGGCGGCCGATGTGCACGACCCTGGTGTCGCCGGGCGGAGGTGGTCCGGCCGACACCAGGGTCGCCTCCGGGACCACCGCGGGCGTGATCACCCGGTGCCGGCGTCCCGCCCGGGCGAACTGCGCCGGGGTCACCTGCTCGCGTACGTCCCAGACGACAGGGGGACGCCGGTGGGGGAGCGTGCGCAGCAGCCGGTGGTCGTGGACGAGCAGAAGGTCCGCGTCCTTGACGCCGCGCCTGAGCGCCGCGCGGGCCCGCCCCGACGACGCGTGGTACGCCACGTCGACGGCCCTGAGCCCCATGGCCGGCGTCACGTTGAAGTAGGTGAACGGCGCGACGTAGGTCACCTCGTGGCCCGCGTCGAGCAGCGCCCGGATCTGCCGGTGCATGATCCGGGCGTCCTCGGGATGATGGACGGTCGTGGCGACACATGCGCGCATGTGTCGATGCTCGGCGCTAACCAGGTCAATGGCGTTAATGCGGGCCGAACGGCTGCTTAACTTCGGGATGGCCGCCGGTAGAGCCACGTAAGGCGGGGCTCAAGCACCCACTTGAAGACCGTGCGGGTCTCCGGCAGGCACAACACGATCGCGAGCGCGAAGGAGCTGAAGCTGATCGCCAGCACGCCGAGCGGCCCGTGCAGCCACGGGAACTCGAGCCACCCCTGGTCCTTGGCGATCAGGACGGGGATGCCGTGCAGCAGGTAGCAGTAGAGGGTGCGGGTGCCGAGGTCGGTGTACCAGGTCTCCTTCCTGGGCACCAGCGCCAGCACGGCGAAGCACATGGCCAGCGCGCACACCAGCAGGCCGATGCGCAGCCCGAGCCCCATGTACCAGGACAGGTCGAGGTCTTGGTAGCTGTTCTTGTAGTAGAAGGGGCCGAGCGGGGCCTTGGGCGCGATGTAGATGGCCACCGCCGCCGCGCCGAGGACCGTGACCGCCGAGACGATCTTGATCCAGCGCCGGTTGAGCAGTTCGAAGTGCTCGGGCTGCATCACGAGGCCGATGACGAAGAACGGCATGAGGCCGAAGAAGCGGTCCATGCTGAAGTCGCCCGAGATCTGCGAGAACCCGGCGAACAAGTAGATCGCGATCGCCACGGGGACGGGATATTTCATCCGCTTCCACACCGGCGTGGACAGGCGCCAGAACAACAACGCCAGGAGATACCAGTTGAGCCACGCCGGGTCGATGATCGTCAGGCTCCACTTCTGGCCCAGCGCGAAGCGGAGCGCGGCGTAGCCGACCTCGACGATCACGTAGGGGACGAGGAACGTGTCGACCAGCTTGTTGGTCTTCGCGTTGGAATTCCAGAAATTTCTGGACAGGTAGCCGCTGATCAGCACGAACAGTGGCATGTGGAACGTGTAGATGAAGATGTACAGCGACCTGGAGGAGTCGGCAGAGAGGGTCGGGACCAGGGAGTGGCCCAGCGGCACGAGCGCGATCAGGACGAACTTGACGTTGTCGAGGAACGGGTCGCGCTTGCGCTTGGGCGGCTGCTCGGCCTGCTGCTTGGGTTGCGGCTGGGGTTGCGCGGCGGGCGCCGTGATCACGGGACGATCGGCCGGCACCGCCGGCTGCGGCGCGGTGCGCTCGCCAGGCGGGACGCCGTGCGGGTCGGTGGCCTCGCTCCAGAAGGTCTCCTCCGGCAGCGGCCATCGGGCTCCCGTGTCGGCGGGCCCGCCCTCGCCGTCGGGGCTCCGCGGGGTCGTGACCTGTGGGGACCATCTGGTGTCAGACACGGGGGAGTCGCTCAGCTTCGCTCGGGGGCCGGGGAACACGACGGCAGCACGACTCGGACGACCTTCCGGCCCCCGTGTCGCGCTGCGTCGCCGACCCGCAACACACTATCCCGCCCTCAAGGGTGCTGTCCCTCACGCGGGAGATATGACCCGATTACACAGGGAACTTGGAGCCTCAGGTGCACACGTTCTTCTGCTCGGACGCGGTGATGGCGCTCTTCTCGACACTGTCGGGCAGCTTGCTGACCTTGACCGAGTCGAAGTCCTCGCCGATGACGAACTGGATCACCGGGGTGCCCTTGAGCTTGGACGCCCCCGTGCTGGTGGTCGTGGACGTGTACGGCTGCGCGCCCGTCGCCTTGACCTTGCCCGACGCCGGCGAGGGCTTGGGCAGGACGGACTTGGCCAGCGCGTCGGCGTAGTCGGGCGCCGTGTCGATCGACTTGGCGTAGTGGATCTCGCTCTTGGGCAGGCTGGCGCCGCCCGGGGCCTCGTAGTTGCCCAGCCCGACCACCTTGAAGCCCTGCTCGGCGAGCTGGTCGGCGACCTCGCGGGCCTTGCCGAAGGTCTTGGTGCCGTTGAGCACCTGGACCCGCACCTGCTCGGGCTTGACCGTGATCTTGGGCTTGGCGCTGGCGCTGGCGGACGGCGACGCCTCGGCGATCTGGGTGTCGGTCTTGATCGCGGTGAACAGCTTGCCGGCGTCGGGCTCCTTCCAGACGACGCGGGCTTCGGGGTTCTCGGGGTCGGGAACCCACGGCACCGTGATGAACTTGACCCCGCCGGCCGTCAGCTCCTTGGCGCTCATGGCGATCGAGATGAGCTTCTCTGTGTCGTTGGCCAGCGAGGGGTCCATGGTGACCGAGCCGGCCGCGGCCGCGATGAAGTCTCTGAGCTTGCCCACGTCGGTCAGCAGCTCGCTGCTGGTGGCCTTGGCGACGACCTTGCTCAGGAAGATCTGCTGCCGCTTGATGCGCTGGATGTCGCTGCCGTCGCCATATTTGCGCAGGCGCACGTAGCCCAGGGCCTTCTCGCCGTTGAGCAGGCTCTTGCCCGGCGGCAGCACCAGCTTGGAGGCTTTGTCGTTGACGCCGGACTTCAGGCAGATCTCGATGCCGCCCAGGGCGTCGACGATGTTCTTGAAGCCGCTGAAGTCGACCTCGACGAAGTGGTTGATGCGGATGCCGGTGAGGGTCTCGAGCGTGGAGATCGTGCAGGCGATGCCGCCCGAGTTGTACGCCGAGTTGATCATGTCACGGCGCGGGGCCATCTCCTGCTTGGTGGTCTCGTTCTTGCACTTCGGGATCTGCACCATCGAGTCGCGCGGGAAGCTGATCAGCCGGGCCTGGTCGCGGTCGGGGGAGATGTGCATGAGGATGATCGTGTCGGTGCGCTTGCCGCCTCCGTCGGCCTTCCTGGCGTCCTCCTGGCCGTATCTCGCGTTTCCCTCGCCCGCGCGGGTGTCGGAGCCCACGAGCAGCACGTTGAGCGCGCCGGTCTCGGCAGGGCGCGGGTTGATGATGTCGTCGTTGACGCTCTTCTGCCTGATGTTGCCGAACGCGTCGCGGTAGACGACGTAGCCGGTCAGCGCGCCCGCGACCATGAGCGAGGTGACGCCGATGCTGACCCAGGCCAGCACGCGCATCTTGCCGCCCTGGCCACCGCCGCCGCGGTGGCCGCGGGGTGGTCCGTCGTCGGGAGGCGTGGGAGGAGGTGGCGCGGAGCCCGCCGCTCTGCGGGCCATCCTGCTGCCGGGCTGCGAGTGAGCGCCGCGATGGTCGTGCGGAAAATCGGCTACCGGCGCGCCCCTGTAGTCGCTCATACGCCCCCTAGCCTCACTTCTTGCGCCTGACGCGCCGGCTTGGTCGCTCTGGGCAACGAGAGTAGGACACGTGCGGCGTGCCCGTGGCCATGATCGTGGGGAACGGTCGTGACCCGGGTGTGACGTTTTCGCGGCAAAGCATACTCAGAGCCGGACATTGGGTGGAATATCATCGCCAAACTCTTTTCACCCTCCGGTTACTCCCAGACTGTCGCAGCACATCAGGCCTGAGGCTGAGGGCCGCCGCCAAACAGGCCAGAGGTACGGCCGGCAACACGTAGCGATAGTCGAACTCGGCGGCTGCGGCCGGTGTGACCAGCAGCACGACGGCCGCCGACCAGGGCACCAGCCAGGCCGGAGCTCCCGCGCGAGGCCGGCCCTGCCGCCTGCGCCGGAGCTCGGCGACGGCCGCCACCGGCGGCACCAGCAGCACCCCCAGGAGCACCGGGCCGGGCAGCCGCGCTGCGCTCTGGTAGGCCCGCAGCCATCCGGCGTAAGGCTCGACGATCTCCGTGCCGATCGCACCCTGCTCGTAGAGCTTGGCATATTCGGCGCCGACCTGCGCGGGATAACGGCCAGGCGGGCCCGGCTCCGTGACCGGGAACTCGTAATAGCCGTAAATCTCTGCGTCAGGATAGACCGGGCGGCCCCAGGCGAACGTGCGGCCCAGTTCGCTCAGCACGGAGGCGGCGTAGTCGAGCGGCTGGGTGGTGATCGCCAGCGCCGCGAACCTGGCCGCGAGCTCGTCGTTCTCCTTGGTGAACGTGATCCCCGGCCGCAGGACCAGGGGGGCGTCCTTGGCCCAGATGTACTCCTGGGAGGGCGGTCGCAGCTCCGGCGGGCGCGGGTCGCACAGCACCTTCAGATCGGGCGGCGGATCCATCCTGGCGCAGTCGGCGAACGACATCGTGCGGGCGTAGAGGAAGGCGCCGTTCGCGCCCACCAGGCCGACCCGCTGGTAGGTGGCGTAGAACCAGGCGCCGTACGCGACGAGCGGCACCAGGGCGGCGGCGAGCAGCACTCCGGCCGGCCGGATGCGCCTGCGCAACACGAACCAGCCGGCCAGCACGACGATCAGCGGCTGGCCGACCGTCCTGGTGAGCACGGCGGCGGCCAGCAGGAGGC
This sequence comes from Nonomuraea diastatica, assembly GCF_004349015.1. NCBI lineage: Bacteria > Bacillati > Actinomycetota > Actinomycetes > Streptosporangiales > Streptosporangiaceae > Nonomuraea > Nonomuraea diastatica. Next base: position 6,815 of record NZ_SMKP01000042.1, on the reverse strand, counting down.
CGATGGCGGCGACGGTGGCGGGCCGCCGCGTCATGCTGAGCGAGACGGCGGCCACGACCAGGAACATGAAGAGCGTGTCGGCGACCAGCAGGTGCTCGAGCTCGATCTGGTACGCGTCCAGCAGCACGGGAACGGTGGCCAGCGTGGCCGCCCACCTGGGCACCCGGTGGCCGGCCCGGTAACCGACGCGGCGGGCCGCCACGTAGACGAGCACGCCGGTGGCCAGCCCGAGCAGGTGCTGCACGGCGGTGACCGCGGCGAAGGAGTGCAGCGGCTCGAAAAGCTTCATGAACATCGAGTAGCCCGCCGGCCGCACCAGGTCGGGGCGCGGGTGGAAGACGGTGACGACGTAGGTGTAGGTGTCGGGGAACCACAGGGCCGGCCGGTAACCCGCCATGGCCAGGGCGCGCAGCGCCGTGCCGAGGCCGAGCACGGCAAGGAACCATCCGTGCCGCCGTGGCAAGCGGTGGAGATCGCGGGGGAGACGCCGCCTGCCCTGGCGGGCCGGCGCGGGCTCCTCCGTACGAGCCTCCGACATCACCCGTACGTCCTCCCGAATCTCCGGCACGCCGCAGAGGTGCGCGGTCCGCCACCCCCGGGCGGTCTGCCACCGTACGGTACCGGCGATCGTGCGGAGCCCGTGCCATGCCCCTGCCGTGCCGTGCCGTGCCGTGCCCGTGCCGTGCCGTGCCCGTGCCGTGCCCGTGCCGTGCCGTGCCGTGCCGTGCCCGTGCCGTGCCGTGCCGTGCCCGCCCGCCCAGGCCCGCCGGCCGGGCGGCGGCGCGCCACACCTCTGCCATGGGCGTGCCCGGTGCTCGCAGTTGGATACGCTCGCTCACCGATGGGACACGATCGACCAGGCCGGGCGCTCGCCGCGCTCTCGGTGCTGCCCGCGCTCGCCGTGGCGGGGTGGCTGCTGGCCGGGCTGCCGCTGTTGCTGCTCGGCCACTTCGCGCCGCTGCCCGCCGCGCTGCTCGGGCTGCCCGCCGCCGCGCTGCTGTGCTGGGCGGGCACGCGGCGGCTCGGCAAGCTGGTCGAGGCCACACCCTGGCAGGTCGCGGGGGTCGTGGCGGTGGCCGCGGCGTCGGGCGTGTTCAACACGGTGTTGCACAGCGAGCAGGTCGCCGTCAGGCGCGATCCGGCGACCTACGCACTCTACGCGTCCTGGATCGCGGACCACGGCTCGCTGCCCATCCCGAGGCAGGCCGGGGCGTTCGGCGGGTTCGACCCCTGGCTGATCTTCGCCGGCGTCGGGTTCTTCGATGTCCCCGGCGGAGTGGTGCCGCAGTTCATGCCGGGGGCGCCGCTGTTGTTCGCAGTGGGCAACTGGTTCGGAGCGCCGTTCGCCATGCCCGCCGTGCTGGGCGCGCTGGCCGTGCTCACGCTGGCGGGGGTGGTGGCGCGGCTGGCCGGCGCGCGGTGGGCGGTGGTCGCGGCGGTGGCGCTCGCGGTGAGCCTGCCGATCCTCTACACCTCGCGCACCACGTTCAGTGAGATCCCGTCGCTGATCCTGGTGTTCGGCGGCCTGTCGCTGGTCTGCGACGCGCTCGCCAGGCCGGGGTGGTGGCGCGGGCTGCCGGCGGGGCTGGTGTTCGGGCTGGCCGTGCTGGTCAGGATCGACGGGTTGCGCGATGTGCTGCCGGTGCTGGCGTTCGCGGGGCTGCTGATCGCGATGCGGCGTTCGGCGAGGAACAAGGGGGCGCTGGGCCCGGGGCTGCTGGCCGGTCTGGTCGCGGGTGGCGGGCTGGGGCTGCTCGGCGGATACGTGCTGGCCCGGCCGTACCTGGGCTATCTGGCGGGCTCGATCCGGCCGCTGCTGCTCATCTGCGCCGGCGTGCTCGTGCTCACCGCGGCCGGCACGGCCGCCGCGCCGCTCCTGGCGCGGTTGCGGCCGCCGCGGTGGCTGCCGATGGCGGGGGCCGGGCTGACCGTGCTCCTCATGGCCGGCCTCTACGCGCGGCCGTGGGTGCAGACGGTCACCCGGGTGCCCACGCATGAGGGTGACCAGCGCACGTTCACGATGATCGAGGCGATCCAGCGGGCCAACGGCATGGCCCCCGACGGCACCCGGCTCTACTTCGAGTACTCGCTGCACTGGGCGGTCTGGTACGTCGGCCTCCCCGCGGTCGTGCTGGCCACGATCGCCGCGGCCCTGCTCGTCCGCCGGCTGCTGCGCGACGGCACGCCGTTCGAGTGGTTGCTGCCGCTCGCGGTCGTCGGCTGGACGACCGTCACCACGCTGCTGCGGCCCGAGATCACCCCTGACCATCCGTGGGCCGCCCGCCGCCTGGTCCCCGTCGTCATCCCGGGGCTCATCCTGCTCGCCACGTACGCGCTGGCCTGGTTGCGCGACCAGGCGGGCCGGCGCGGCACACGCGTCCGGCGCTGGGGCACGGCGCTGGCGGTCGTGCTGATGCTCGTGCCCCCGGCCGTGACCTCGATCGGCACGGCGTTCACGCCGATCGAGCGGGGCGAGGCGGCGGCGGTCGAGGCGATGTGCGGCAGGATCCCCGAGAACGCGTCGGTGTTGTTCGTGGAGCGGGTCACCGGCGACCGGTTCATGCAGGCGGTGCGGGGCACGTGCGGGCGCCCGGCGGCCGCGGTCAAGCGCGTGCTCACCGACGTCGCGCCGGAGGACCAGGTCCGCCGCCTGATCGAGCGGGTGCGGGGCACGGGGCGCGTGCCGGTCGTGCTGGCCGCCGACGAGGACCAGGTGGCGCCGTACGGGCGGGCGACGCAGATCATGGCGCTGGTCGCGCGCCAGGACGAGCGCTCGCTGATCGAGGCCCCGAACGGCACCTGGACCCTGCGGATGAACGTCTGGATGGCCGTGTCGGAGTGAAATGATCTTGTCGGGTAGACTCGTTGCTCCTCTGGGCAGAGTAACCTCGATCCCCGTGAGCACGCTCGACGCCTCCAAGAGTGGACCTGCCGTGGAAGAAGCGCCATACGTCACGATCGTCCTTCCCTGCTACAACGAGCAGGATCACGTCATCGACGAGGTGGAGCGCATCACCAAGGCGATGGACTCGAGCGGCTACACCTACGAGCTCGTGGCCGTCGACGACTGCTCCAGCGACGAGACGCTGGCCAGGCTGAAAGAGGCCGCGCCCGGCTATCCCCACCTGCGCATCCGCGCCTTCCACCGCAACGGCGGCGCCGGCACCGTGCGGCGCATCGGCACGCAGGAGGCCAGGGGCGAGATCGTCGTGTGGACCGACGCCGACATGACCTATCCCAACGAGCGCATCCCCGAGCTGGTGCAGCTCCTGGAGAAGGATCCCACGATCGACATGGTGGTCGGCGCGCGCACGAGCGAGGAGGGCTCGCACAAGCTGCTGCGGGTCCCCGCCAAGTGGGTGATCCGCAAGGTGGCGGAGAAGCTGGCCGGGCAGAAGATCCCCGACCTCAACTCCGGCCTGCGGGCCTTCCGCAGGCCGGTGGCCAAGCCCTACCTGCGGCTGCTGCCCCCCGGATTCTCCTGCGTCACGACGATCACGCTGTCGTTCCTGTCCAACCAGCACGACGTCTACTACCTGCCGATCGGCTACGCCAAGCGGGCCGGCAAGTCGAAGTTCAGCTTCGTCTCCGACGCCTACCGCTACATCCTGCAGGTGCTGCGGATGATCATGTACTTCAACCCGCTCAAGGTGCTGATGCCGCCCGCGCTGTGGCTGGTGGGCATCGGGCTCGTGAAGGGCATCTGGGACATGATCGAGCAGCCGTTCTACTTCCCGGCCAACACCGTCATGATCTTCCTGTCCGGGTTGCTGATCGGGTCGGTGGCGCTGCTCGCGGACCTGATCGTGCGCTCGCGCGGGAACTGACCGTGCGCATCGCGATCGTCGGCCCGACCTATCCGTACAAAGGGGGCGGGGCCCAGCACACCACCGAGCTGGCACACCGGCTCGCGGCGTTGGGGCACGACGTGGTGATCGAGTCGTGGCGGGCCCAATATCCATCGTTCCTCTATCCCGGCCGGCAGACGATCTCCGCGCCCGAGGGCAGCCCCTATCCGAAGACCGCGCGCAGGCTCGACTGGCGGCGGCCCGACGGGTGGGTCGCTGCGGGGCGGCGGCTGCGCTCGGCGGACCTGGTCGTGCTGGCGGTGCTGAGCCCGGTGCAGGTCCCGGCCTACCTGGGGATCCTGCTCGGCCTGGGGCGGAAGGCCAAGGCCGTCGCCCTCTGCCACAACGTGCTGCCGCACGAGCGCAAGCCCTACGACCAGCCGCTGATGCGGGCGCTGCTCGGGCGGGTCGACGCCGTGCTGACCCACTCCGAGCAGCAGGCCGCACTGGCCAGAGGGCTGACCGGCAGGCCGGTGAGCGTGGCCGGGCTGCCGCCGCACCTGCCCTCGACCACCGCCGCGAGGTCCACCGCCGTGCACCGCCGGCTGCTCTTCTTCGGCATCGTCCGGCCGTACAAAGGGCTCGACCTGCTGCTGCGGGGGCTGCCCGGCGGTGTCGCGCTGACGGTGGCGGGCGAGTTCTGGGGCGGGCTCGACGAGACCAGGGCGCTGATCGCCGAGCTGGGCCTCGGCGACCGGGTCGAGTTGCGGCCCGGCTACGTGGCGGCCGAGGACGTGCCGGCGTTGTTCGCCGCCGCCGACGCGCTCGTGCTGCCGTACCGCACCGCGACCGCCAGCCAGAACGTCTGGCTCGGCCACGAGCACGGCGTTCCCGTGATCGCCACTCGCGTCGGGGCGCTCGCCGACCATGTCACCGACGGCGTCGACGGGCTCCTGGTCGAGCCGGGCGACGCCGGCGCGCTCCGCGAGGCGATCGAGCGGTTCTACGCCTCCGGCGAGCCCGAGAGGTTGCGGTCGGGGGTCAAGGCGGTCGATCCCGAGCCTTTCTGGTCGGCGTACACAGGGGCGCTGCTCGGCGCCTGACGGCCCAGCAGCCACGACACCCCCGCAGCCGTCGCGTCGGCCAGGGTGAACGCCAGCCGCGACACGATCGCCACCGCGAGCGCGACGGGGGTGCCGACGATCGGCCCGAGCACCAGCACCAGCGCGCCCTCCCTGATGCCGACCCCCGCGGGCACGACGACGGTGAGGATGCCGGTCGCCCACGCGAACGCGTAGGCGCCGGTGGCGACGATGTAGAGGTCGGTGGTCCCGGCCAGCAGCCAGATGTGCACGCCGTACACGAGCCAGCCGAGCGCCGTCCACGCCACCGCGACGACGACCGTGCGGCCGGGCAGCACGCTCTCCAGCGGTTCCTTGCGGGCGACGCGCAGCGCGAGGTTGAGACCCCAGGTGAGCACCTTTGGGTGCAGGCAGACGATGATCACCGGCACGAGCAGCACGAGATACCAGGCTTGGCGCACCACCTCCTGCGAGCCCAGCGTGACGGCGGCGATCGAGATCGCGACGCCGATGTTGATCACCAGGCCCAGCGAGATCGTCGCGAACGTGCGCCGCGGCGGGCTGTCGTGGTCACGGCCGAGGTCCATCATCGCGGCGTACGCCCACACCGCGCCCGGGATGTATTTCCCGAGTTGCCCCACGAACATGATCCGCCCGGACACCCGCAGCGGCACCCGCGTGCCGAGCCCCGCCAGGATCTCGCGCCAGGCCACGAGCATGAAGAACTGGCCGAGCAGCACCGCGGCGAACGCCCCCAGCACCGCCCACGGCGACATGGCGGCCACGGCTGCGGTGGTCTCCTCCCAGTTCCTGGCCAGGCCGTAGCCCAGGAAACCGAGCGCGACCAGGGCGAGGACGACGCGCAGCAGGCGGCGGAGCATGGGGCCAGGCTACGCGTTCCTTCCCCAGACGAGCCAGACCGTCGCCGCGAGCACGATCAACGCGGCGAGGACGGCCAGCGTGATCTTGACCGCGCTGTACGGCCGGTCGCCCTGGACCTCCCCGCTCACCCCGTTGATCAGCACCTGGTACGTCCTGCCGCCGAACAGGTAGTTGCCGATCCACACCGGCAGCAGCACCAGCTTGAACGTGACGTTCGCGTAGGAGGTGTTCACGGAGTGCACGCGCTGCGCGTCGCCGCCGATGTGCCGGCGGCAGTCGCCCACGATGACCTCGTGCATGACGGCTTTGGCCAGCTCCATGCCGGCCTGCGGCTCGGTGTCGTACCGGAGGCTGTGATGCCCCGTCACGTAGCCGGGCTGGAACGCGACCGACCGCTCCAGCGGCCAGGGCTGCAGAGCGTTGAGCCGTTCCTGGGGGAGCCGTCTCGTGGCGGGGACCAGGACGTCGTCGAAGCCGCGCGCGACCCGGCCGGCGGCCGGATACCAGCGGGTCTTGCGGACCCGCCGGGTCTTGCGCTGCCCGTTGGACGTGTAGGACTCGGTCACCCAGTAGTGCTTGCCGCGCTGGCCGGTGTAGTCGGAGACCGTGGCCGCGTCGAACGTCCAGTGCGGCAGGTACGTGCTCTTCATGGTCTCCGCCTCGCTGACCTTCTTGAGGCGGTTGGGGGCGAACCAGCGGGTCCGCACCCAGCCGCGCAGCGAGCTCCTGGCGCCGCCGCGGTCGAGGGCGAACGGCAGCACGGCCTCGGGGGCGATCTGGGAGTCGTTCGCCGTGTCGGCCACCAGGGCGGTGCCGCAGAACTGGCAGGCCCTGGACAGGGCGTCGCTCTCCGTGCGGGCGCCGCAGCCGGGACAGGTGAGCTGGTGCCTGGCCAGGGTGTGGACGCGGGGCTTGGCGAGGAACGCGTCGAAGGAGTGCTCGCGGATCCGCCGCGCGGGCGGGGCGATCTGCTGTTCGAGCCCGCAGTAGGGGCAGCGCAGGACGGTCGTCCCGGGCGCGAAGGCCACGCTCGCGCCGCAGCCCGTGCACGGCTGGGCGGGGG